>JAYTKG010000324.1:0-5859 GCA_043730435.1 Acidimicrobiia bacterium
CCACCCCGCACAATCGCATGACCAAAGCGGGCCAACCGAAGAACGGCAAGCAGGCCCAACCGGGCCTGCTCGCCGCGGAGCCTCTGCGAACTACGTGCAGTCGACCGCGACCGCTAGTGCTGCGCACACTTGCCGCATCCGCGAGTCGCTGAGTCGACCGATCCGTTCAGTGAGCAGCGCGACCGAAACGCACTCGACCGTGTCGAGGTTGACCGCAGTTTGACGGCGCACCGGATCTTCACCGGGCTCGAGTATGACTTCGCTTGGCAATCCTCGAAGTGTCGTCGTGCAAGGTGCAACTATGGCTCGCCGCAGCCGAGGTAGAGCAGCGTCTCGGGAGAGCACGACGACTGGACGAGGCTTGATTCCAGGCAGTTCGCACCACCAGAGCTCTCCACGAAGTGGGAGTTCGGTCACGTCGAGTTGGACAGGTTGGCGGCGTCGCTGAACGAGGCTAGGTTGCCCCACTCGTCCGCTTTATCAAGCGGGTGCTCGTCATAGGCGGCATATCTCGCGTCTATTTCGGCACGCCGGTGAACTGACAGCAGGGAGCGAAGGGCAGCATCAAGGAGCGAGCTGTCGTTCGGCCAGTCCTCAAGCTGCCGAGCCGCGCTTAACAGCTCGCCATCCACTGTTGAACTCACTCGTTCTCGACTCATGCCACAAACGTAGCATGCTTGTGGTGTCAGCGCACCCCGGCTGCTCGCAGTGTGGCGACGACGTGGTCGGGGGTGAGGGGGAACTTGTGGAACCACACGCCGGTGGCGTCAAACAGCGCGGCACACACGGCGGGGGCGTAGGTGAGCATGGGCATCTCGGCCATGCCACGGGCGCCCCATGGGCCGCGAGGGTCGGCGGTTTCGACTATCACTGAGCGAGTGCGCTGGGGAATGTCGAGGAACCCCGGCATGAGGTACGTCGAGAACCGCGGGTTCACCATACGAGCGTCACGCACCTGGAGATCTTCGGTGATGGTGTAGCCGTGAGCTTGCACGACGGCACCCTCGATCTGGCCGAGCACCAGCGCAGGGTTGATGGCCTTGCCGACGTCCACCGCGCATGTGGCGTCGTGCACCACGATGTGGCCGGTGTCGATGTCGACGGTGAGGTCGATCATCTGCGCACCGTAGGTGTACGCAAAGTTGGGAACGCCGCCGAAGCTATCGACATCATCGATAGCGTCGGTCGGGGGAGGGATGTAACGGAAGTCGCCCACAGCCGGGCGATCACCGTTGCGCCAGGCCTTATCGGCTTCCTCCGCCGCGCCCAAGATTGCGTTGCCTGACATCCAGGTGAGTCGTGACGCCGAGGCCGAACCGCTGTCGCCCGTATGAGCCGTGTCGGAGAAGACGGTATCAACCTGATCGAACGCAACGCCCACCGCTTCGGCTGCCATCTGCGTAAACACCGTGTGCCCACCCTGGCCGACGTCAGCGCCGGAGTGAAAGAACTCGACCCGTTCGATCTTGTCGTCGCCATGCAAAACGATGCGTGCCTCGCATCGTTCTGGGAAGCCGAACGAGAAACCGACATTCTTGTATCCGCAACTAAATCCGCGACCCCGACGAAGTGCACGAGGCTCGGGAGGCAGCGAACGCAACGGCGTCATCGGCTCGACCGCAGGCAGCGGCGAAGACCAGCCGCCCGCGTCGGCGCAGCGTTGTATGACCGTCGGCAGGCTCACACCGGCTGGCATCTCGGTGCCGGTATGGCCGATAGAACCCTCACGCACGGAGTTGATCAGCCGAATCTCTACCGGGTCGGCTTGGAGAGCGGCGGCCAACTTACTCATCTGCATTTCGGCCACGAATGCGCCCTGCGGACCACCGAAGCCGCGGAATGCACCGCCGGGTACAGCATGGGTGAAAACGGCGTGGCTGTCCACGCGCAGGTGCTCGATTTCGTAGGGGCCGCACACACACATGTGCAGATTTCCGAGTACCTTGTTTGACGTGTAGTTATATGGACCGGCATCAAGGTAACCGTCGGCCTCAGCCACGATCACTTTGCCATCGCGCGTGGCTCCCCAACGGGCGTGCACCTTGCCGCGGTGACGCTTGTGGTGGCCGACCATCGATTCCTCACGCGACCACTGGCAACGCACCGGCCGGTGGATGCCCATCTCGCTAAGACGACGGGCGGCGAGGGCCATCACGATTTGAAGGCTCATATCTTCACGGCCACCGAACGCACCACCAATGGCCGGGTAGATGATGCGGATTTGGTCGAGTGGCAGTTGGAGCGCGTGAGCGATCTGTTCCTGATCCTCATGCGTCCACTGGCCCGCTACTTGTACGGTGATGCGGCCTTCATCGTCGATGAAACTGACTGCCGCTTCGGGTTGCAGGTAGGCGTGCTCCTGGTAGGGGAACTCATAGTCGCCCTCCACGATGACGTCGGCTTGTGCCCACGCCTCATCGACGGAACCTTTCCGCAGGCGGTAGGTCCAATACGCATTGGTCGTTGGGCTGATCTCGGGGCGAACAATGACCTCGTTGGTCAACGCTGCGTCGAGGTCACCGACCACCGGAAGCTGTTCCCAGGTCACCTCGATGGCCGCAGCACCAGCTTGCGCAGCGGCACTGGTTTCGGCGATAACAACAGCGATGTGGTCGGCTTCCCAACGGCTGATGTTGCATGGCACCTTCGACACGCCGTTGCCATCGAGCCCGATGAGAACGGGCTGGTCGAACATGGTGAGGCCATACTCGTTCAGCGGCACGTCGGCGGCGGTCAAGACCAGCACGACGCCGTCGGTGGCGCGGGCGGCAACGACTGACATCGACAGCATGCGAGCGTGGGGCTGATCGGAGAACACGACCTTGGCGTGCAGCACATCGGCTGGCTGCAAATCACCCGGGTACACGGCCTGACCCGTCACCTTCGCGGGTGCGTCCCGGCGGATTTGAGACTGGCCGACGCTCATACCCTCGCCGCCTGTTCTACCGCTTCGTAGAACCGGTAGTAGCCGGTGCAACGGCACAGGTTGCCCGACAGCCCGGCTGCAATGTCATCCCTGGTCGGGTTGGGGCACTCGGCCAACAGACGATCGGCCGACATCACAAAGCCCGGAATGCAATAGCCGCATTGCACCGCAAACTGATCGACGAAGGCCTGCTGCAAACCGTTCGGTTCGGTACCGTTCAACCCTTCAATAGTCGTGATCTGGGCGCCTTGAGCGCGGGCCGCGGGCACGAGGCATGACAGTACGGCTTGGCCGTCGAGGTGCACGGTGCAGGCGCCACACTCGCCTTCGGCGCATCCCTCTTTCGTGCCCGTGAGGTGGTGCTGCTCGCGCAACCAGTCCAGCAATGTCTCACCGGCCGCATGCGGTGCGGCCGCGGTGGCGCCGTTCAGTGAGCACCACACCTCGGTGGTGTCGGTGAACGACAGGGTGCGTCTCGGCCGAATGGTGACCACTTCGCCACGGAGGAATCGGGGGGCAGCCGGCCAGTTGTCGTGCTCGCTACATGAGCGCAATGTGGTGAGGGCACGGCGAACGAGCACCGCTACCTCCTCGCTGCGGTAGGTCGCCGTTGCACGAATGTCAGAGATGGGCGTGACCTGTTCGGTAGCGAGTCGAGCGGCTTCAGCGATTGTGTCGTCAGAAAGTGCTTTGCCGATGAGCGCTTCCTCGGCGGCGGTTGCGCTGACGATGGTGGCTGCCACACTGCCGAGCGCAAGTGATGCCGACGTTACGACGTCGCCATCGAATCCGAGCACCACACCGAGATGCACGATGGAGATGGCCTGGGCTCGACGCTGACCGAGCTTTGCCCACACGCCCCGCTTGGTCGACGACAGCACGGGCACCTCGATGTGCGTCACCAGTTCACCGGGCTGCAGCACCGTGCGCCGGATGCCGGGGTAAAACTCCCGAAGCTGAACCCGACGTTCGCCCATTAACGAGGTGATGACTACCGTCGCGTCCAGCGCCCACAATGCCGAGATGGTGTCGTTGGCCGGGCTCGCTGTTGCTACATTGCCGACCACGGTCGCGCGGTTCCGAAGTGCTGGCGCCCCGAGTTCCAGCGAGGCCTGGGCGAGCGGCAGAGCATGTTCCACCACTAGACGGGACGCAATCACGTCGTTGTGGGTCACCAGCGCGCCGATGTGCAGCACATCATCAACCAGCTCGATCATGCTCAGGCCCGGCACATGAGACAGATCCACCAGCACGTCCACGCCATTGACCACACCGCGCGAAATTTGTAGCAAAAGGTCGGTGCCGCCGGCGATCGGGCGGGCTGCCGGGCCGAATTGGTGCAACAGCTGCAACGCGTCAGCCAGCGTGATAGCCAGGATGTGGCGGGTAGGCCGTTGATGATGTTGTTGAACTTCATGCATTGGTCATCTCCCGGTCCCGGCCTCGACAATCAAAGTGTTAGACAAACTATCTAAGTTCGGTTGACGGATCGTTGAAGAGTCGAGAGGATATGGCCGTGACCGTCCGAGCCGTGCCGCCGACTGATCTTCGCATCGATGGCGCGCGCCTGAGCGTTCGCCTCAATGAACTCGCGGCTCGCGGCATGCAAGCCGACGGAAGCTGTGCCCGGCTAGCGCTTACCGACGACGACCGCGAGGGTCGCGACCTCGTCGTCATGTGGATGAACGACCTCGGGCTCGCCGTCACGGTCGATGCGATCGGCAACGTGGTGGGCACCTGGAACGTCGGCGACGGAGCGCCCGTCATGATTGGTTCGCACATCGACACGGTACGCACGGGCGGCCGCTATGACGGCAACTACGGCGTGCTCAGTGGCCTGGAAGTGATCGAGACGTGTCAGCGCGCCGGCTACACGCCGTCTCGCCCCCTGGCCGTTGCCTTCTTCACGGATGAGGAGGGGGCTCGCTTTTCGCCGGACATGCTCGGCAGCCTGGTGTTCGCCGGAGGCATGGCGGTGGAGGAAGCACACGACATCGTCGGTATTGACGGCGCAACCGTTGGGGCTGAGTTAGAACGCATTGGCTACCTGGGGTCATCGCCCTGTCCGGCCACGCCGCCCCACGCGTTCGTTGAGGTGCACATCGAGCAGGGTCCGGTACTCGATGCCGACGGCGTGCTGATCGGCGCGGTCACCGGGGTGCAGGGCATTTCCTGGCAAGAACTCACCATCGCCGGCCAGTCGAATCACGCGGGCACTACTCCCATGTCCTACCGACACGATGCGGGCTACGCGGCATCTCGCATCACCGTGTTCGTGCGGGAGATCGCTCGAGAGCTCGGCGGCAATCAGGTAGCGACGGTCGGCAAGATCGATCTGCACCCGAACCTGGTGAATGTGGTGGCCGGTCGAGCCGTTCTCACTGTCGACATGCGCAACACCGACGAAGCCATTCTGCAGAAAGCCGAAGCGCATCTGGCCGCGCTCTTGGTCGAGTTAGCCGAGGACGAAGGCGTCACCATCACCCGCAAGGTGCTGGCTCGGTTTGAGCCGGTTACGTTTGACGATCGGGTTGTTGACCTGGTGGAGGCACACGCGCTCCGTCTCGGTCATAGCGTGAGACGCATGCCTTCCGGAGCCGGTCACGACGCCCAAATGCTGGCCCGCGTTTGTCCATCAGGCATGGTGTTCGTGCCGAGCCTAAATGGCATCAGCCACAATCCGGCTGAGCACACCGACGCCAAAGACTTGGAAGACGGCGCCAACGTGCTTCTTGGTGTGGTGCTCGAACTGGCCGAGATGTCGCTATGACCCGCATCGTGCGTGTTGGTGCGGCGCAGTTGGGCCCGATACAGAAGGACCACAGCCGCGCATCGGTCGTCGAGCGCCTGATCACGTTGCTGAGCGAAGGCCATGCCCGTGGTTGTGAGCTGATCGTGTTCCCCGAGTTGGCGCTCACCACGTTCTTCCCCCG
>JAYTKG010000325.1:0-2163 GCA_043730435.1 Acidimicrobiia bacterium
CTTGGCGATGCGGCCGACATCGTTGCGGGCTAGGTCGACCAGCATGATGTGCTCGGACACTTCCTTGGGGTCTTCTTTCAACTCGCCGGCCATGCGACGGTCATCCTCCTCGGAGCGACCTCTACGGCGCGTTCCGGCGATGGGGCGAGAGATGACTTTGGACCCGTTCACCCGCACCATCGGCTCGGGTGACGACCCGACGATGGTGATGTCATGGTGCCGCACAAAATACATGTACGGGCTCGGGTTCACCTGACGCAGCACGCGGTACATGTCGAAGGGATCGGCCTGCAGGTCGATGTCGTAGCGCTGTGACAACACCACCTGGAAGATGTCGCCGGCCAGGATGTGCTCTTTGGCGACCTCGACGGCCGCCTGGTACATCCCGTTGGGCATCGATGACGTGACCATCGGGATCTCATCATCGGGCTGCGGTGGCGCCACCGGTCGATACGGCAATGGTCGACCGAGATCAGCCACCGTTTCCAGAATCCGCTCGCCCGCCGCAGCGTACGCAGCGGCCAGTGCCTCATCGTTTAGGCCGAGCACGGGCACGCTCTCAATCACAAAGGCTCGTTGCCGCCAGTGATCGAACGCCACCAGAGAACCAATCACACTCATGATCGCATCGGGCAGCCGGCGGTCATCGTGCGGAACATCGGGCAGGTGCTCAACCTCGCGCACGATGTCGTACCCGAGATAGCCGACCACACCACCCTGCAAGGGCGGAAGGTCGGCCAGCACCGGCGCCCGGTACTCGATCAGCAGGGCATCGAGTGCAGCAAGCATCCCCCGGTCGAGCGGAACCGACGCAGGAATCGCACCATCGACGGTAATGACGCCGTCGCGAAGTACCAGCGTGGCGCTCGGGTTGCGACCGACAAAGCTGAAGCGACTCCATCGCTCACCATGCTCCACCGACTCGAGCAGAAAGCCCGGGCTGTCCCCCACCAGTTTCAGATAGGCCGAGACCGGCGTTTCCACGTCGGCCAGCAGTTCGGCCCACACGGGCACGACGCTGTGTTGCGCTGCCAGGTTTTGGAACTCTTCCAGGCTCGGTTTGAGAGCAAGTCGAGTCACGATGCCTCGGTGCCAAACGGTCGGTAGAAGCACGAATACTGTCCGGTGTGGCACGCGCCGCCGCCATCTTGTTGCACCACGAACAGCAGCGTGTCACCGTCACAGTCGTAGTACGCCTCATGCACCCATTGCACCCCGCCGCTGGTGTCGCCCTTGCGCCACACTTCCTGGCGACTCCGGCTCCAGAACACCGTCCGTCCTTCGTTCATGGTCAGCTGCAGAGTCTCGGCATTCATGTACGCCATCATGAGAATTTGTCGGGTGTCGTGGGCCTGCACAATGGCGGGCACCAAGCCGTCTGTGTCGTACTTCACCGAGGCAAGCTGTTCAGAGGATGCGTCGATACGCGCGCCAGAGGACATGGGCTCCATGCTAGGCCGCACCTCGGTTGGAGCCGTCTTTGATTCAGCTCGGCCTACAGGTACAGACCCGTAGAACCCTCGGCCTTGTGGGCGGCGACAGCGTGGAGATCACGTTCGCGCAGCATGATGAGGTCTTCCCCACCCACTTCGACTTCGTAGCGATCCTCAGCCGAAAACAGCACACGATCGCCCAACGCCGCGGCCCGAACACTGGGCCCGAGCGCAACGATTTCGGCCCACACCAAACGTTTCGCCACCTGCGCGGTGGCCGGAATGAGAATGCCCCCCGTTGACCGACGGTCCCCCTCGTCTTTCGACATGCGCACCAGGATGCGGTCGTTCAACATCTTGATGGCGAGCTTCGGGTCGGTGTCGGACATTGCCTAAACGGTACCCGTGTCACCCAACACGGAGCGATTTCAGACGATTGCGCTCAGGCAGCCCACGATGGCTTCGTGAAGCGAACGGTCTCGTGGATCGAAAAGTGCAAGCGTCCTCCGAAATCTTCAACATCGACCAGTTCTCGACAGACGTTCCGATCCCGACGGGGCGTGGCGCACGCCAGCATTGCGAGGACGACAGACCTGGGAGCCCAGTCACCTCCAAGGACATCAGTGCTTGACAACCTGCGCTAGTTCCTCGATGTCGACGTCGAGGAGCATCCGACTCTTCGAGCTTCGGTCAACCGTAGCCGTCGGCTCAAGCGTCATGGAGGTCGGCG
>JAYTKG010000326.1:0-2188 GCA_043730435.1 Acidimicrobiia bacterium
CCGGCCTCCATGAACCTGACACCGCGCGGCCGCTAACGGTTCCCAGATTCTTCCACCTTTGCGGTTAGTCCGAACCGCGAAACCTAGTCCTGGCTGAGCAGGAGGTAGAGCTTCTTGCGGGCTTCGGCGAGGATGGCGACGGCCTGCTGGAGCTGCTCGGTCGACGCCGTCGTCGGTCAGATCCCACGGTGCGCCACCAGCCTCCTCGAGCCGGCGCGTTGCTTCGGCGGTGCCGGCCTCGGTGATTTCGAACACAACGCGTGTAAGGGAAGGAATTTCTGCGGACGGTACTACGACCAAGGTGCACTACCGCTCGTGATCGCTGGCTCTGCATGATGAATGGGTGCCGAAATCCGGCGCTGGGCGGATCAGTACCGATGAGAAAACTTTGAAACATCACTTCATGGCGGGAGCAGGCCTAGCTGCGATCATGTTCGTGGCGTCGAGTCCCGCAATGGCTGCAGTCGGCAGCGGTGGAGGAGGCGGTGGCGGTGGCGGTGCGACAACTACGGCACCCAAGCCCTGCGGCAATCTCACCCTCACAACTTCGCTCACTTCGCTCGGTACCCCGCAGGTGTCGGGCACCACTGAGAAGACCTGCGACGGGCTCACTGGTTTGGTCATTCGGTTCACCGACTCCGCGCCGACCGACAGTTGCTCGCTGACGATCCCGGACTTCATCGGGGCCACCTACTTCAAATACGGCGTGCGTCCGCCTAGCCGCTACGCCTCAGGGATCTACGCGTACGGCTCCTGCGCCGGCACCTCGCATTCCCTCAGTGCCACGTTGTCTTTGAACGGTGTCGACCTGAGCACGGCCACCACCACCACCACCTACACGGCCTGACAGCAGCGCTCACCTTGCGAACCGGCCCTCGCCTGAGACGAGGGCCGGTTTGCTTCGTTTACCGACAACCCATCACTTGGCGGTCGCGGTCGTCAGGAACGGCGCGAGCGATAGCCGGGCTGGCTGGGGCGGTCGCTGAACTGGCGGCCGTCGAAGTAGCCAGGATTCGTGTCGGGTGAACCGCGCCGGGAGGTCCAACGCCAGGTCAGCGAGATGCGCGGCTGGTCGGTTTCGGCCGCGGGCACGCCGTGAAGCCAGTCCCGTTGACATTGCCCGCCCATCACGATGAGGTCACCTTGGCCTGGCTGCAGATCGATGTCATCGGTCGCTTGCCCCGCTGGTGTTCGGTCGCGGTCATTCGCTGATCCCTTGCGCTCTCTCAGCACAAACGGCCGCCGCTGACCGAGCACAAGAATGCCGATGAGCGTGTCATCGAGCCACTTCATGGCACGGTCACTATGCAGGCCTTGAAAGTCCTGACCATCTCGATACAACAGTGCGCCCACGCCTTCGAACTTCACGCGGTACTTCGACTCAAGATGCAGTCCCGTCGGGCGCACGTCCGTCATGGTGTCAGCGCGCACCATCGCGCCAAGGCGTTTCTCGGCTACATACTTGTCGTAGCGAAACGCAGTACGTTCGCGAGATGGCTGGTCCTGTAGTGCCTCGTTGGACCCATGTGGCCCTCCCCGTCGGTGACCTTGACTCGTCCATCGTCTGGTACGAGCAGTTCACACCGCTGCGGTTGATTCAGCGTCGAACTGATGACGCAGGTCAATCGGCGTGGCTCGCTCACCCAGCATCAACGAAGCATCCGTTCGTACTCGTGCTGGTGGACTTCAATGAACATCACGGCAGTAAGCAGCCGAAGCTCTTTCCGTTCGCGCACCTCGGTATGGAGGTGCCTGAGCGTGCCGATATCGATGCGGTCGCCGCTCTGGCGGTCGCGGGTGGTTGTCTTGAACAGGACCCCATCGATCTTCCCCAGCCGGTCGGCTACGTGTGCATGCTTCGCGATCCCGACGGCAATCTCGTCGAGTTCAGCCACGACCAAGGTGTCTACGACACGTTCCATAGACTTTTCGATCAGGGATAGCGACAAAGTCTGCGGCGTAGGTTCCGCGATGTCGATGGTGGCAGCCCGGCCCGTCAGTTTCACCCAGCGCGCCCGGAGGGACTCGAACCCCCAATCGACTGATCCGAAGTCAGTTGCCCTATCCATTAGGCCACAGGCGCGTGCTGCAACAGTCAGTGTATCGGCCCGGCGGCGCTTGACCAGAAGGATTGCTACTGTCGCCCGATGGCGTCTCGTCCGAACATTCTGCTGATCATGGCCGACCA
>JAYTKG010000327.1:0-4221 GCA_043730435.1 Acidimicrobiia bacterium
CGACACCACCCTTCGCGACGGCTGCCAGCTTGAAGGCGTGTCCGTCACGGTGGAAGACAAGCTGCGTATTGCCGAGCAGCTCGATCGCCTGGGCGTTACCTACATTGAGGGCGGCTGGCCGGGTGCCAACCCGAAGGACGAAGAGTTTTTCCGTCGCGCCGCCACCGAACTCAAGCTTGAAACCAGCACGCTGGTGGCCTTCGGTTCCACCCGTCGCGTGAAGGGCAAAGTGGACGAAGACGCCACCCTCGCCAACCTCATTGGCGCAGGCACATCGGCCGTGTGCATCGTGGCCAAATGCTGGGACTATCACGTCACCGAAGCCCTTATGACCACCCTCGATGAAGGCGTAGCCATGGTGGCTGACTCGGTGGAGTACTTGGTCGCGAAGGGCAAAAAGGTGATGGTGGATGCCGAGCACTTCTTCGACGGCTACAAGCGCAACCCCGAGTTCAGCCTGCGGGTGCTTGAGGCTGCGGTCGAAAAAGGCGCGTCCCATCTGGTGCTTTGTGACACCAATGGCGGCAGCCTGCCGTATGAAATCACCGCCGCCGTCACCGACGTCAAAGCCCACTTCGGCAACGATGTCACCATCGGCATCCACTGCCACGATGACACCGGCTGTGCGGTGGCCAACGCGCAAGCCGCCGTCATGGCTGGCGCTCGTCAGGTGCAGGGTTGTGTAAATGGTTTGGGGGAGCGAACGGGCAATACCAACCTTTCCACCGTCATCCCGAACCTCACCCTCAAGATGGGCTTCGCGACGTTGCCTGAGGGTCGCTTAGAACTGCTCACGTCGGTCAGTCATCACATCGCGGAACTCGTCAATCGTCCGCTCAATATTCAGGCGCCGTATGTCGGCACTTCCGCCTTCGCGCACAAGGCCGGTCTACACGTCTCGGCCATCGTGCGAGCTCGTGACGCGTACGAGCATGTGTCGCCCGAGTCCGTTGGTAACGGTGCTCGGTTCGTTGTTTCCGAGATGTCGGGCAAGGCCACCATCAAGATCAAAGCCGACGAACTTGGCCTCGCTATGGACGGCGCCGTCATCAACAACGTGATCGATGAGCTCAAGCGGCTTGAGCACGACGGCTACCACTTCGAGGCTGCAGATGCCTCGCTTGAGTTGCTCATGCGTCGGGCGACGGGTTGGGCCCAATCGTTCTTCGAGATCGAGTCGATGCGCGTCATCACCGACGAACTTCCTAACGGTTCGTTCACCACCGAAGCCACGGTCAAGGTGCACGTGGATGGTGCACGAAGCGTGCACATCGCCGAGGGCAACGGTCCGGTCAACGCGATCGACACTGCCCTGCGTGCTGCACTGACGGGCAAGTATCCGCAACTCGCCGCCATTCACCTGACCGACTACAAGGTGCGCATCCTTGACGGGGGAGCGGCGACTGGTGCGGTCACTCGGGTGCTGCTGGACGCCACCAACGGAGAGCGTTCATGGACCACTATCGGCGTGTCATCCAACATCATCGAAGCCTCGTGGCAGGCGTTGTCCGAAACCATCGTCTACGGCCTACTCCACACGGCTGCTGCGTAGAGGGTCCCGCCGCTCTATAGGCGCCCAAAGTTGTAGAGCAACCCCTGGCGGCTACAAAGACCTCGGATCGAACGCCGAACACCGGCTTCGTTCCGTTCCGGTCACGCCAGATTTCACCGGGCGAAATCTGGCGTGACTGGACACGTGACAGCTAGACCCCGAGTGAGGTCTTGATTGCGGTAACTGCATTGGCCTCGGCTGCGCTAACGGCCTCGCCACCGAAACCGAGGAAGCCGCCCTCCTTGGCGGCCTCGGCGACATGCTGGGCCAAGCCGACCAGCCAGGTCTTGAAGCCCGCTGCGTCGGCTCCCGCCTTCGCGTCAACCAACACCGCGACGTCATGCAGCTTGCCGGTAGCTGCGGCGAGTGCATCCTCTTTCGTCTTGGCACCGTTGTGTAGGTCGCTGGGGCTGGGGCGGTGTTCCTTCAACTCTGCGGCGACCTCAGCTGCGAGCGCTCCGTCTCCACCACTCATGGCACCGGCGACGGCGCGAGCCATAGCGGTGCCCTCCTTGATCATGCCCATCGGGCCGCTGGCATCAGCGACACCGATTGCGGTGGCCACCAGGAACGGCGCCCGGGCGACGGATGTCCACTCGTCGGCCGTGAATGCTTCTTTGAGACTCATGGCGGTTCTCCTTGTGTTCGAGGCAGCGACGGGGGTGCTACCCAGCCGGGGAGACTACACAGCTCCTACGGGGTGCCGAACCGTGCCGTTCGTAAAATCGTCGGGAGCGCGGTCAACAGTCCCGACAGGCCGACGTCAGCCATGGACAGGGCGTCCTCAAACGAGAACCATGCCACGTCGGGACTCTCGCCCTCGGGTGGTTCCGGGTTGGCGTCGGGCCCACGCAAGAGGTAGCGCAGATCAAGATGGGTGTGACTCTTCGGCGCGGGATGCACATCCACGTGGACGATGGTCGGACTCCCGCCGAAGTGCGTGGTCGCCAAGCCGGTCTCCTCCAACACTTCACGCAGAGCCGCGTCTTCGGGTCGTTCGCCCTCGTCGATGTGTCCGCCGGGCTGGATCCAAATGCCGAGACGCTTGTGCTTGTGCAGAATGACACCCCGAGCACCCACCACGACCGCCGAGGCTGTCACGTGGATCGGGCCACCGTCTTCCGCGAAGGGACGATCGAGCCGATCGAGCTGTTGGATGAAGGCGGCCAGCGAAACCCGTTCCTGTTCGTCGATCGGCTGATGATCGGTGAGAAACCGACGAAGAGCCTGCCGTTGTGCCTCGTCGAAACCCATCGGAGCAGCGTAGCGATGGCGACCGTGCAGCGCAGATACGTTCGGGGCGAGCGCGCCTGCTTCAATAGGGAGCGCTATGGCTGCCCCTCAGTTCATCCCCGTGTCCCCAACCGAGCGCATCAAGGCCTACGAGTCGAATGACTACGTGCCCAAGACGTGGCAGCCGAATCGCCCGGGCGAGCTTGACGGTCGCCAGCCGGCCGGCGCCGGGCTGGGTTCCCAGGGCCCCGACCAGGGCTACGGCATCAAACTGGCCAACCGGTTCAGCGACAAGCTGCAGCTGAGCAAAGGCGAATCAGCCGAAGATGCGCTTCAGGGCGGACTCATTGTCGGCCTGCGCCGAGCCTCGCTGTATGGACGAGCGCCGGTCATCCACGACTTCACCATGGCATTCACCATGTGGGGCCTGCTCGATGCCAACGCCCCCGCCGACCTCGTAGAAACCCGTCGCAAAGCGTTCGAGGGAATCGCCAACATCACCGCCCACTACAGCGAAGGCCGAGCCGTAGTAGACCCCATCCCGGACAGCACCTTTCTCCAGACCCCCGACCAGCTCGCCGCCGCCTACAAGTCCGACTGGCGAGCCACCCTCGGCTTATAAGGCGTTGGTCAGCTGGCGCGACTCAAAGCGTTGGTTCAGCCCACTGCACAATCGGTTTCGATACGTGGCCTGATAGGCCGGAAGCCTGGGCCGGCGGGTGTTTTGTTGGAGGTCATCAGGGTCAATGACAAGTCACAGTTCACATTGGCCAGAACGGTTGGTGAGCTCAGACTGTACGTTCACCCTGAGCGACTCAAACAGAAATGGCGGCTACTGCCTTATCGGGAGCGAAGCCTTCCGTCAGCGACCCGAACCGAGGCGATTGCCCGCAGTTAGCCGAGCAACATTTCAAAGCAGACGCTACCGTTGCTGTCGACGTATTGACCGAAGAGGGGGATCGGGGTGAAGCCGGCCTTCTTGTAGACGTGGATGGCTTCGGGCTGCTCGGGGCCGGTTTCTAAAACGATTCGCCGATGTCTGAGATCGCGGGCGACGCCGCACAGGTGCGACACGAGGGCTGCTCCGATCCCGTTGCCGCGGGCGGCCGGGCGGGAGTACATGCGCTTCAGTTCGACCGAGCCATCATCAAGCGTGCGGCATGCGCCACAACCGGCCGGAACACCCTCAAGGTAGGCGACGAAGATGCCGCCGTTCTCGGGGTGCACGTCATCCTCCGTCACGCTGATGTTCACAATGAGGTCGGGGTTGGGAAACGGACGAAGATCGGTGGCGTTGTTGCCTTCGCCGATCAGCCGCCAGACGAAGCCCGGTGACTACTCCGCGAGCGCGTTGATGCGGTCGAGGTTGTTGACAAAATCGGCCAACTGCGGGCTATCGAGCGGGGCGGCAAGATGGGCCACATTGATCTGCGCAA
>JAYTKG010000328.1:0-2217 GCA_043730435.1 Acidimicrobiia bacterium
TTGATCTGTGGGTGCGTGTTCTTGATGCTGCCGTCCTTCTTCAACAGCATTGATCAAGGAACGCTGACCTGGTTCGTGATCGGCGCGCTGGGCGGGGCAATCGTCGGTCAGTTCCGATCGCTGCCGATCACCTTTTTCGCCAGTCTCGTCATCGGCGTGATCCAGTCGGTGCTGACCCCGTTCGACGGCAGCCTCCAGTTCATGCATGACTTCCAAAGTACGACACCGTTCGTGATCTCGGTCGTGGCCATCTTGTGGATCAGCCGAAAGCGCACCGTTGTTCTATCCGGCCGGGAGATGCGATGACGGCTGTTGCCACCTCTGCGTCGGCCGCAGCGACGGCACCGCCTGGGCCGTCAGCCTTGGTCCGGCTGCTGTCGAACCGCTTGTTCGAACCGATCACCGTCGCGGTCGTGTTGGTGCTCGCCTTGTTTGCCATCCCCGGGTACTTCCCCGCGTTCTGGATTGCCAACTTCACCCAGATGGCGGTGTACTCCATCGTGGCTGCGAGTGCCGGACTGCTGTACGGCCGGGTCGGCTTGGTCTCACTCGGACAGGTCGCCTCGTACGGGATCGGATGCTGGGTGACCATGCGCCTAGCGTTCGCCACCACACTGCCGTTTCCGGTGCTCTTGATCATCGGCGGTCTGGTCGCCGCGGTCATCGGGGTGCTGATCGGCCTGCCCGCGTTGAGGGTCAGTGGGTTGTATCTCGCTCTGGTCACTTTGATGCTGGCGGCCGGAATGGAGATCGTCCTTGGACAGGTCAAGTTCCCCAATGGCGGTTCCGGGTTCAAAGGTGTCGTCAAGACACTCAGCGATATCAGGCCGACGCGCCGGCCATCGTGGGCGATTACCGATACCGGTTACTACCGGTTCATCGTGGTCGCCGCGTTCGTGATGTTCATGCTGGCCTCGTACGTGCTCTCGCGCAAGCCGGGGCGGGCGTGGGCATCGATTCGTCAGAGCGAGGCAGCGGCATTGGCTGCAGGAATCGATGTCACTCGCTACAAGATCTGGGCGTTCGCTCTTGCGGCCTTCATGGCCGGCGTCGCAGGAGGTTTGTACGCAGGCACGGTACCGAAGGGCATGAGCATCGATGCCTTCAACCGCCAGTCGGCGATCTTCCTGATCGCGGTAGTCATCATGGGCGGCATCTACAGCCTGTGGGGCGGTCTGCTTGGCGCCTTCTTTGCCACCTGCCTGCTGAAGTACCTCACTCAGAACGTCATCGGCCACCAGTTCTGGACTCGGTTCGCCCTGTCGTTGTTCGGCTTCGGCCTACTCGCCAACCTCATTCAAAACACGCGTGTCGCTGAAAAGAAGGGCGTCGAGGCGTGATCGACGTCGACGGGCTGTCAGTTCATTTCGGTGGCGTGGTCTCCCTCGATCAGATGACCATCCAGTTCCCACAGGGCACGTGTGGTCTGATCGGTCCCAATGGAGCGGGAAAGACAACGTTCTTCAACGTGTTGTCGGGCTTCGTCACACCGCGCAGCGGTCGAATCACAGCGATGGGCCAGGACCTGCTGGCCCTGCCCGACTACAAGCGGGCACGATGGGGACTGCGCCGAACGTTCCAGACCGAGCAAGCCATCGAGAAGCTGACTGTGTTCGACAACGTTGCTACCGTCTACGAGCACTCAGAGACCGGTGGAAAGGCAGGTCGTGTCGCCGCTGTCGATGAGGCCCTCGAGTTTGTCGGGCTCACCGACGTCGCTCAACAAACGGTGCGAGCTCTCGGAGTCAAGGAGCGGCGATTCATCGAGGTTGCTCGGGCCGTCGTGGGTCGACCGAAGCTGATCCTGCTCGACGAGCCAGCTGCGGGATTGCCCGACGCCGAGACGGAGCTGCTCGGAGACATCATCCGCAACATTCCCGATCGTGTTGGCGCGACGGTGATACTTGTCGATCACGACATGAGCCTGGTCCAGGCGTGTTGTGATTGGACCGCGGTGCTCGACTTCGGGCGCTTGCTGGCGTCTGGTCCAACGGCCGACGTACTGCGCGACCCCAACGTCATGAAGGCGTACCTCGGAACCGAAGAAGTTGCTCTGTGAGCACGTTGTCCATCGAAAACGTGTCGGTCGCTCGTGGGCCGCGCAACGTCGTTCACGACGTGACGATCGAAGTGCCGCCGGGCGAGGTCACCACCATTCTCGGGCCCAACGGTGCGGGGAAATCCAGCCTGGCTCTGGCCTGCGCCGGCCTCGCCAAG
>JAYTKG010000329.1:0-10255 GCA_043730435.1 Acidimicrobiia bacterium
GGCGTCATCGGCCTTCGCTGCGTGGGCCGAGGGTCAGCCGCTCGACATCGACGCCATGCTGCGCTCCGCAGACGGCAAACCCAGTTGCGCCATCGTCACGGTTGCGCATCTGTCCGATCAGGAGCGTCAGTTCGTCGTCTCCATGGTTCTGTCGAAGCTGGTGACCTGGATGCGTCGCCAGTCGGGCACCACCGATCTGCGCGCCATGCTCTACATGGATGAGGTGGCCGGCTACCTTCCGCCGACGGCGATGCCGCCCACCAAGAAGCCGATCATGTTGTTGATGAAGCAGGCGCGTGCGTTCGGCGTCGGCGTGGTGCTGTCCACCCAGAACCCGGTGGACATCGACTACAAGGCCATAACGAATGCCGGCACGTGGATGGTCGGCAAGTTGCAGACCGAGCAGGATAAGAACCGACTTCTCGACGGCATGAGTTCGGCCGATGGCGGCGTGGACGTTTCCACCATCAGTGACACCATTTCTGGCCTTGGCAAGCGTGAGTTCGTGCTGCGCCGCGTCGGCCATGCCACGCCCGATGTCTTCACTACACGATGGGCCATGAGCTATCTCCGTGGGCCGTTGACACGCGATCAGATCAAGGCCGTCGTAGGCGATGACCGTCCCGCCCCGGTGGCGGCGGCATCTGCGGGTGAATCGGCCACCTCCGCTGCTCCTGCTGCTGCCATTGGCGACGACCAGACCCCGGTCATGCCCGAGGTCGCGGCCGGCATACCGGTGCGCTTCGTTTCGCCCAGCGCCGATTGGATTCAGACGTGGTCGGGCTATCCGAACGGGACCCAGTTCGAAGCTGCGGTCATGGCTCGGGCCAAGGTGCGATACGACGATGAGAAGGCCGGTCTGGTCGAGGACACCGAGTGGGAATGCGTGCTGTATCCGCTCACCCAGCAGCCTGATCCCAGTCTTGCCACCGCGGTCGACTACGACGACCGCGACCTTGTGACCGACGCTCCCGCTGGCGCCACGTTCACCATCCCTGACGGCGCCATCAAGAGCAAGACCTATTGGGCTGACATCGAGCGCGGCCTGGTCGACAATCTGGTCCGCACCCAGAGCATGAACGTGTCGGTTAATAAGGCGCTCAAGCTCTACTCCCGAACCGGAGAAAGCCCCGAGGACTTCTCCACCCGCTGCCAGAAGGCCGCCTCCGACTCGTCCGATGCCGAAGCAGCAACGCTGCGCGACAAGTACGAGGGCAAAGCCAAGAAGATCCAGGATCAGCTTGAGCTCTCCCAACAGCGCCTTGAAGCCGCCAAGTCGGCCGAGCACTCCAAGGCAGCGGGCGCAATCCTGTCCACAGCTGGCAGCATCCTCGGGTCGTTCCTCGGCGGTCGCAGTAACGCCGGTTCCATTCTCGGCAAGGTCGTGCGTGGCGCCGGGCGCGGTGCCGGAACGGCGACGGCCAAGCAGCGTGCTGACGTGGTGGAGACCAAAGTGCAGCAACTCACCAATGACCTGCAGTCGGTTGAAGACGAGCTCACTACCGAGCTGAGCGATATCAGTAGCAAGTGGAGTGACGTTGCTGGTCAGGTCGACACCATCCCAGTGTCGCTGGAAAAGACCGACGTCAACATCGTGCAGATGGTGCTGGCCTGGATCCCCGTGAAGTGATGACGGCCGCACGACGGTCTACGGGGTCATCACCACCACCCGGCCGTCGGCGTACTCGGGTTTGTGAACAAAGATCACGTCGTGATGGTGCGCCAATGGCGCTACGTGGCCGGCCGCGCCATGTGGGAAATGCCGACCGGCGCAGCCCTTGCCGACGATCTTGTGCTCGGCACGGCCCGACCCGACCCCACGGAGTTCATCCAGATTGCCGTAGTGCCCTTCAGCGATGTGGTCGCCATGGTGCTGTCCGGCGAAATCATGGACGCCATGACCGTGGTGGCCGTACTGCTCGCGGAACGAAGGCGACAGACGCAATGCCGATCGGCCAAACTGGGCGGGTCACGTGGGCGTGGCGGAATGGCAGACGCGCTGGACTTAGGATCCAGTGAGGAAACTCGTGGGGGTTCAAGTCCCCCCGCCCACACGTTGTGATGTCGCGAGGGATCGAAGGCAGCTGTTGAGGCAGCGCGGATCAACCTCCTCACACTTTGATGATCGTTTGCCCATGGAATCGACATGGGTGAGGCACACGATGCCATCCAATAACTACTCAACTTGGAGCGCATCATGAAACGAACGATTGTTGCAACACTCACATCATTGGCGGTGGTTGCTGGGCTCGCCGTGACCGCTTCGCCCGCCTCGGCCGCGGTGCCGGTACGAGGCACGTTCACGCCCGTTGATCCGGTGCGGGTCCTCGACACGCGGGATGGCACGGGCGTCGCTGGCCAGCATCGCGGACCCCTGGGCGCTGGTCAGGTCACCGAACTCACCATCGCGGGAGTCGGCGGCGTGCCAAGTGTGGGCGCTGGTGCGGTGGTCCTCAACGTCACTGCCACGGAGGCACCGGGCGACGGGTACATCACCAGTTTCCCGTGCGGTGAGGCTCGTCCGACGGCATCGAATCTGAACTTTACCCGCGGTGTGAATGTGCCGAATCAGGTGACCGTGAAGGTGGGCGCGGATGGCAAAGTGTGCTTCTTCAGCAGCGCACGTGTCGAGCTGATCGCCGACCTGTTCGGTTGGTACGCCGATGACTTTGCGGCTCGCCCCGGCTACCGCTATCACGAACTCGACCCCGCCCGAATCCTCGACACCCGTGACGGCACAGGAACCGGAACCCGGGTAGCGGGCCCGCTCGCTGCTGGCGAAGTGCTGGCGTTGGACGTGGACGGTGCTGGCGGAGTGCCGGCGAGTGGAGCTCGGGCAGTCACGTTGAACGTGACGACCACCGACTCCTCCGAGGAAGGTTTCCTGACGGTCTTCCCGTGCGATCGACCCCGGCCGAACGCATCAAACCTGAACTTTGACCTGTCCGCACCGGCGGTCGCCAACCTGGTCACCGTCCGCACCGGGGACGACGGCAAAGTCTGCTTCTACGCCAGCGCGTCGGTCAACGTGATCGCCGATGTGCAGGGCTATTTTGCCGACGGACCTGGTGTTGAGTTCACCTCCTCCAGCCCGATCCGCATCCTCGACACTCGCGAAGGTCTCGGCGTAACCGCGCATCACCGCGGGCCGCTTGGTCGAGGCGAGGTCTTCGTGCTCCACGTGGCCGGCGAGAACGGCGTGCCAGCCGACGCACGAGCGGTGCTCTTGAACCTGACCGCCACCGGGTCCGAGGGTGCCGGTTTCATCACGGTGTTCCCCTGCGGACGTCCGCGGCCGATTGCTTCGAACCTCAACGTGGTTCGCGGCGTAGATCGGGCCAATCTGGTCAAGGCCCGTGTCGGGGAGAGAGGCAACATCTGCATCTTCGTCCAGTATGGCACCGATATCATCGCCGACCTTGACGGCTGGTTCACCCCCCAAGCCGCGTGATCTGATCCGACCCCGAGGATGCGAGAAGGCCCGCCGACTTGGCGGGCCTTCTCGCGTCTCACGTCATGCGCTCAATGCCGCCACAGTTCGGGGAACAGCTCGTGGTTCATCGGGGCGCCCGCTGGCAGTTCGGCTTCGAGACCGTTGAAGGGTGGCGAGGTTGTCCATCTGCGGGGCGCGTGAACCATGTCGTCGCCGAGGAATCGGACGGACAGCACCCGGCGGCGGTTTAGGCCCGACACGCCGCCGGAGCCGTGAACGGTAAGCATGTTGAAGAACACGGCGTCGCCCGGTTCGAGAGCCCAACCAAGGACCCGCCACCGTTCGGGATCAGCAGCGAAGTCGGGTGACTCGATGAGGCTTCCTTCGGGAAACCACTTCGCCTGGGTGTCAAGGAATGTGCGCGGCATGTACCACGGGCCGCTATGGGTGCCGGCGATGAACTCAAGCGTGGCCGAGCGGTCGACCGGGTCAACGGGGAACCACATGCTGGCGTTCTGCGAGCCCTCGACGTTGTAGTACGGCTGGTCCTGGTGCCACGGCGTGCGTTGCTTGGTGCCAGGCTCCTTCACGAGAACATGGTCGTGGTAGAGCCGGATCGACCTCGACTTCGTGAGCTCCGCTGCAATCGCCGCTCCGGGAGCGTCTCGGATGAAGCGCTCCATAGATGGGAGCCGACTCCAGTTGCAGAAGTCCTCGACGAACGCGCCATCATCAATGGCGCTGGCGCGCTTGGCTCGCGGTGACAGGTCGGCGAGATTGGCATCGATGGCTTCTCGCGCCCACTCGACCTGTTGGGCCGTAAACGCCTGGCGAACGCAGACGGCGCCGTCGCGCTCGAAGTCACCCTCGATCTGCCAGCTGCTCATTGCTGCCTACGTGTGGCGAGCGGCGCGGCCTCCATGAGAAGGCATAGCTTACCGACTGATGGAAACTCGCTCAACCAGTGTGCAGCTCGGCAACTCAGGAATTGGTGCCGCCGATGTTGTGCGCGTCGCTCGCCATGGCGCTCCGGTGGCCCTCAACCCGGCCGCGGTCGACGCCATCGCCGCGAGCGCAGCCATTGTTGAAGCGATGGCCGCCGGGGAACACGCTGTGTATGGCGTCTCCACCGGTTTTGGCTCGCTCGCCACGACGGTGATCCCTGCGGATCGGCGCGAGGAGTTGCAGCGCGCGCTTATCCGTTCGCACGCGGCCGGTATGGGTCCGCTCGTGGAGAACGAAGTGGTGCGGGCCATGATGCTGCTGCGGGCTCGGACGCTTTCGATGGGGTATTCGGGCGTCCGCCAAGTCGTCGTCGACACGATCCTTGCTCTCCTGAACGCCGATATCGTCCCCGCTGTTCATGAGCATGGGTCGCTGGGCGCGAGCGGCGATTTGGCGCCGTTGGCGGCGGTAGCGCTGGCCCTGATCGGCGAAGGTGAATGCGCGCCGGCCATGCAAGCGGCGGGAATCGCACCCGTCACGCTTCGGGCTAAGGAAGGCCTCGCCCTGATCAACGGAACCGACGGCATGCTTGGCATGTTGGTGCTGGCGCTCGCCGATCTCGACATGCTCGCCAAGGTTGCCGACATCGCCGCGGCCATGAGCATCGAAGCGTTGATGGGTACCGACCGCGCCTTCGCCGCCGACGTGATGGCCTTGCGACCGCACGAGGGCCAAACCCGATCCGCGGAGAATCTACGCCGGCTTTTGGCCGATAGTGAGATCATGGCGAGTCACCGGACCGACGACCTGCGGGTGCAAGATGCCTACTCGCTTCGTTGTACGCCGCAGGTGCACGGCGCCGCTCGCGACACCATTGCCCATGCCCGGCGGGTGGCCGAGATCGAACTCGTTTCTGCCATCGACAACCCCAGTGTGATGCCCGACGGGCGGGTCGAGTCGTGCGGCCATTTCCACGGTGCGCCCGTTGGATTCGCGTGCGATTTCCTCGCCATCGCAACCGCCGAGATGGGGGCCATCGCCGAGCGGCGAACCGACCGTCTCCTCGACAAGAACCGCTCGCACGGGTTGCCGCCGTTCCTCGCCGAGGATGCTGGCGTGAATTCGGGCATGATGATCGCCCACTACACGCAGGCCGCTATGGTCGCCGAAAACCGGCGACTCGCGGCACCGGCAAGTGTCGACTCGCTGCCTACTTCGGCGATGCAAGAGGATCACGTTTCGATGGGTTGGGGCGCGGCTCGCAAGTTGCGCCAATCGGTGGCGAACCTCGGCCGTATCTTGGCCGCCGAGGTTGTGTGCGCGGCCCGAGGCGTCGATCTTCGCCAACCGTTGAATCCCTCGGCTCCCGTCGCTTCCGCAGTGACCGCGGTGCGCGCTGCTGGTATTGATGGCCCCGGTCCGGACCGCTGGTTGGCTCCCGAACTTGGTCTGGCCGAGCGACTGGTAATGAGCGGCGATTTGGTTGCAGCCGTCGAAGCGATCACCGGTCAGCTGCACTAGACGACATGACACGAACAAGGAGCACGACATGATCGGAGCACGTCCCGTCCGGGCCGCTCGTGGAACAACGCTCACCTGCCGCGGCTGGCAGCAGGAAGCCGCGCTACGCATGCTGATGAACAACCTCGACCCCGACGTTGCCGAACGTCCCGACGACCTCGTGGTCTATGGCGGCACCGGCCGCGCCGCCCGGTCGTGGGAAGCGTTCGACGCCATTGTTCGCACCCTCACCACCCTGGCCGATGACGAGACGATGCTGGTCCAGTCGGGCAAACCGGTCGGCGTGTTCCGCACCAGCCCGTGGGCGCCTCGTGTGCTGCTCGCGAACTCGAACCTTGTTCCCGAGTGGGGGAACTGGGAGGAATTCCGTCGCCTCGAAGCCTTGGGCCTGACCATGTACGGGCAGATGACGGCCGGCTCGTGGATCTACATTGGCACCCAAGGCATCCTGCAAGGCACGTACGAATGCTTCGCCGAAATCGCCCGGCGCAAGTTCAATGGCACCCTGGCCGGCACCGTCACACTGACGGCCGGTCTCGGTGGCATGGGCGGTGCGCAGCCGTTGTCGGTCACCATGAACGACGGCGTCGCGTTGTGCATCGACGTGGATGCCTGGCGGGTGCAGCGTCGCGTCGAGACCCGTTATCTGGATGAAGTTGCCGACTCGTTGGAGGACGCAGTTGCTCGTTGTCTGAGGGCGAAGGATGAACGTCGCGGCCTGTCGGTTGGACTGGTCGGTAACGCAGCGATATTGCTGCCCAAGTTGCTGGAGATGGGTTTCCCGGCTGACATCGTGACCGACCAAACAAGCGCACATGATCCGTTGAGCTACGTTCCGGCCGACCTCACGCCCGAGGCCACGACGGAGATGGCGACTCGTGATCCGCAGGAATTGATCCGCCGCTCCCGCCTGTCGATGGCAGCGCACTGTCGAGCAATGGTGGGGTTTATGGATGCTGGCAGCGAAGTATTCGACTACGGCAACAGCCTGCGTACCGAGGCGAAGCTGGGTGGCTTCGAACGCGCCTTCGATTACCCGGGTTTTCTTCCCGCCTATATCCGGCCGCTGTTCTGCGAAGGCAAGGGGCCGTTCCGCTGGGTGGCGCTCTCGGGCGATCCCGCCGACATTGCCGCAACCGATCGCGCCGTGCTTGAAGAGTTCCCTCACGACGAAGCGTTGCATCGCTGGATCAAGCTGGCGGGCGAACGCGTGGCCTTCCAAGGGCTGCCCGCGCGTATCTGCTGGCTCGGCTACGGCGAACGGCACCGTCTCGGCCTGCGGTTCAACGAGATGGTTCGTACCGGCGAGCTTTCCGCCCCGATCGTGATTGGCCGCGACCATCTCGACTCGGGCTCGGTTGCCTCGCCCTACCGAGAGACCGAGTCGATGATGGACGGTTCCGACGCCATTGCCGATTGGCCCCTCTTGAACGCCCTGGTCAACACCTCCAGCGGCGCCACGTGGGTGAGCATCCACCACGGCGGCGGGGTCGGCATCGGGCGATCCATCCACGCTGGCATGGTGATCGTGGCCGACGGTACCGAGATGGCCGCCGAGAAGCTCAGCCGAGTGCTGGTCAACGACCCGGGCATGGGCGTGATCCGCCACGCCGATGCCGGCTACCAGCGGGCAATCGATGTTGCGGCCGAGCGTGGGGTGCACATCCCGATGCGAGAGGGTGCGGGCCAGTGACCGTGCTCGACATCCTCACCGTTGGCCACCCGATCTTGCGCGAGCGGGCGCGGGAGCTGACCAAAGAGGAGTTGGCGTCGCCGGAAACGCAGGCCTTTATCGACAACCTGATCGCCACCATGCGCCACGCGAACGGTGCCGGGCTGGCCTCCAATCAGGTGGGGCTTCCCATCCGGATCGCCGCAATCGAGGTCGGTGACAACCCGCGCTACCCGTACAAGCCGCGCATCCCGCTGACGGTGGTGGTCAACCCGATCATCGAGCCAATTGATGACGAGACCGTCGAGATCAACGAGGGATGCCTGTCGGTGCCAAACCTTCGCGGCACCGTCTCACGGTTCGTGAACGTGCGGGTGCGTTACCTCGATCGCCACGGTGTGGCCCATGACGAGGTGAAGCGAGGCCTCACGGCGGGCACGTTCCAACACGAGTGCGACCACTTGGACGGCACGTTGTTCCTTGACCGGGTAACCGACCCGACCACGTTCACAACGTGGGAGCAGTTCGAGCGTTTCCATCGGGCCGCGTTTGTGGAGCGCATCTCCGCCTTCGTTGCTCGCGTCGGATCATGACGACATCGACCGTCATCACAAATATCGGGCTGTTAGTCACGAACGATCCGAGCTGGGAGACCGGCCCGACGGGAGGGCTGAGCGACGCATGGGTCGTCATGTCCGATGGTCGAATTGAGTCGGTCGGCGTTGGTGCCGCGCCGTTCGCTGATCGGGTGATAGACGCTGAAGGATGCTGTGTCCTGCCGGGGTTTGTCGATAGTCACAGCCACTTGGTCTTCGCCGGCAACCGGGCCGATGAGTTCGCCAACCGCATGGCTGGCGTCGCGTATGCGGCTGGCGGCATCCGCACCACCGTCGCGGCCACTCGCGCTGCATCCGACGCGCACCTGCTGGCGGGCGCGACAGCATTGCGCGATGAGGCTCGCCGCGGCGGTTCGACGACCATCGAGATCAAGTCGGGCTACGGGCTCAACGTGGTGGACGAGGCCAGGACGCTCGCCGTCGCCCAACAACTCAGCCCGGAAACTACGTTCCTCGGAGCACACGTCGTGCCGCCCGAGTTCGATGGCCGCACCGATGACTACGTGTCGCTGGTCTGTACCGACATGCTCGCTGCCTGCGCACCGCATGCCCGTTGGATCGACGCGTTCTGCGAACAAGGTGCCTTCGACGCCGACCAGTGCCGCGCCGTGCTGGAGGCGGGTCGGGCAGCCGGACTCGGACTGAAACTGCACGCCAACCAATTGGGCCATGGTCCGGGTGTGCAACTCGCGGTGGAACTCGGCTGCGCCTCCGCCGACCACTGCACCTATCTGTCCGACGTCGACGTCGACGCGTTGGCCGGAGGTACAACCGTGGCGACCTTCCTACCGGCCACCGACTTTTCCACCCGGCAGCCCTACCCCGACGCCCGGCGTTTACTCGATGCCGGCGGCACCGCTGCCCTGGCCGCAAACTGCAACCCCGGATCAAGCTTCACCACCTCGATGGGCTTCTGCATCGCGCTTGCTGTGAGGGATATGCGCATGACGATTGACGAAGCCATCTGGGCTGCCACGGCTGGTGGTGCCGCAGCGCTGCGCCGCTACGACATCGGCCACATCACCCCCGGCGCCCGCGCTGACCTCATCGTGCTGAACACCGCCCAACCGATCGACTTCGTCTACCGCCCCGGCGTCCCCCTCATCTCGACAACAATCGTCGAGGGCGAACCGGTCTGAGCCTGCCCTTTGTTGTCGTTGGATGTTGCTGGACAACAGCCAACGACAACAAAGGCTCGCGTGCACCCGATGGCCTACGGTAAGTCCTCCACGCAGAAGGGACACCACCCCCATGGCCGCTAAGACCAAACCGCAACCGCCTGCTCAACCTGTTGCCACCCGTCACGAGTTGATCCGGGTGCGGGGTGCCCGCGTCAACAACCTCAAAGACGTGAGCGTCGAGATACCGAAGCGCCAGCTGACCGTGTTCACCGGCGTATCCGGTTCCGGCAAGAGTTCGCTGGTGTTCGGCACGATCGCCGCCGAGTCGCAGCGGCTGATAAATGAGACGTACAGCGCCTTCGTGCAGGGCTTCATGCCGACACTCGCACGGCCCGATGTTGACGTGCTCGAAGGGCTGACGACCGCGATCATCGTCGATCAGGAAAGGATGGGCGCCAACTCCCGCTCCACCGTCGGTACCGCCACCGACGCCAACGCCATGCTGCGCATCCTGTTCAGCCGACTGGGGCAGCCGCACATCGGCTCGCCCAAGGCGTTCTCCTTCAACGTTGCGTCCATCAGCGGGGCGGGTGCGGTCACCCTTGAGCGTGGCGGACGGACCGTGAAGGAGCGTCGCAGCTTCACCATCACGGGCGGTATGTGCCCGCGCTGCGAGGGCATGGGCAACGTGAACGACATCGACCTCACCCAGATCTACGACGACAACAAATCACTCGCCGAGGGCGCCATCAACGTTCCCGGCTACAGCATGGACGGTTGGTTCGGGCGGATCTTTATGGAGTCGGGCTTCCTTGATGCCAAGAAGCCGATTCGCAAGTACACCAACAAGGAGATGCAGGACTTCCTCTACCGGGAGCCGACCAAGGTGAAGATCAACGGCATCAACCTGACCTACGAGGGCCTGATCCCGAAGATCCAGAAGTCC
>JAYTKG010000330.1:0-4676 GCA_043730435.1 Acidimicrobiia bacterium
AGCGGTTGCTGCCGGGATTTCTCCCCGACTAGCGAGACGGGAGCGGGCGGAGTTTGGGCTGTCCATCTTGCCGACCGGGAGACTGCAGGTGAGCGCATCGTTTGGGATTGGTGCTGGGTTCCCTCGACGCTCCTTTCGAGTGGGTGGGTTGCGGCGCTAGGCGCCCTTGAGTTCTGCGGCACCACGGGTTCGCACCCGTGAATAGCCCTCGGTGTTCCAAATCTCGACACGGTCGTACGAACCGGCCACGACGACCTTGGCGCCGGGCGCCAAGTTGGCGAATTCTCGGAGGGACGGATCGACATTGATCCGACCTTGAGCATCGACCGGCACCTCGAAGGTGTTGTGGGCCAGGGTTCGCCATGCATCTCGGCTGATCTCTCCACGTTTCATCTTCTCGGTCGCCTCCTTTGCGGTCTCTTCGAATTCATCTCGGGTGAACACGTCAATGCACCCGTCATTGCCAAACGCCAGAAAGCAGCTCGGTTCGAACTTCGGGCGGTACGTGGACGGCAAGGCAACGCGACCTTTTGGGTCGAGCTGACGCTCGTGCCGACCGGTAAACACCGTGGTTCTCTCCATTCCGCTGTCTTGGTGCTGCGATAGGGAACGTCGCTGTTCCCCACTGCCCTCCACTATGCACCCCAAATCTCCCCAAGTCAACCCACTTCGCGCCACAACGCGCCCTTCAATGCCTCGCGGGGTCGCTACCGCTCCCTGGCGCTCGGCTCGTTTCGCTCGGACAATGCCGCCAGCGCGCGGAAATGCGGGTCCTTTCGCGCTTTTGGCGCGTGCGTCGGCCGCTTTGGTCACTTTGCGCGTTTCTGTGGAAAGTTGTCTCAAGATTTCCTCTGCAACTCGCCGCTCACTAGAGGGTGGGGCGTTGTGGGGTCCGTGCTGCCGTTCTGGCAGTCCCAGGTGTCGATTTACGACGTCGTGTACTGCCAGAACTTTCCGTGACGACAGCTGGTACGTTCCGACGGACACGTCGAGGAGGCACTCATGGAGATCGCACGCACGCCGGATGAACGATTCGTGGGCTTGCCGGACTTCGGCTTTGTGCCTCGTTACGCCGAGGTGACGCACGATGAGGCGGCGCTGCGCATGGCGTACCTCGACGAGGGCGGTGGCCCCCTTGTGCTGCTGTTGCACGGCGAGCCGTCGTGGTCGTTCCTGTATCGAACCATGATCCCGCCACTGGTCGACGCTGGCTTGCGTGTGGTCGCACCGGACCTCATCGGTTTCGGTCGATCCGACAAGCCAGTTCACGACGACGACTACACCTATGCGCGCCATGTGGGATGGCTGCGGAGTCTGTTGATCGACACGCTCGACCTGCGGGACGTCACCCTGTTCTGCCAGGACTGGGGCGGCCTCATCGGACTACGACTCGTCGGCGAACACGCCGACCGCTTCTCGCGCATCTGCGCAGCCAACACCGGACTCCCCGATGGCACTCGCAAGATGGGCGAGGCCTGGTGGAAGTTCCACGACTTCGTGAAGGCCACACCCGACCTGCCCATCGGCACGCTCATGTCGTTCGCCGTTACCCATCCCATGACGCCCGACGTGATCGCCGCCTACGACGCCCCGTTCCCCGACGTCACGTTCAAGGCAGGAGCGCGCACGCTGCCGATGCTCATTCCGCAGTCACTCGATGACCCAGCCACGCCCGCCAACCAGGCGGCATGGAAGGTCTTGGAACAGTGGACGAAACCATTCCTCTGCCTGTTCAGTGACAACGACCCAATCACCGCCGGCGGTGGTCAAGCGCTACTAGCTCGCATTCCCGGCACCGCCAACCAGCCCCACGCCACCGTTCCCGGAGGCCACTTCCTCCAAGAAGACTCCGGCCCCGAACTCGCCGCCCACCTCATCACCTGGATGGCCAGCGAGTAGAGCGAATTACGCGCTGCTTGGATATCGGTGCCGTCGGGCCGTTGGGTGTGCCAGCGTCCGTTGTCGTCTCGCCAGGTTCGGTAGCCGCCTTCTTCGATATCGACGCCTCGGCACGGTCAGCACGATGCGTCTGAAAAGGACTTATAGCCAACTTTCAGTCGCTTCACGAGGGCCATTCGGGAACGAGCTATGCAGTTCCATCGGGGTGAAGATGAGAGACTTTGGTTATGTCGAAGGCGCGATGATTTCTGGCCAGCAGCATCGGGTATCTCCTTGCTGCGGTGGTGGCGTATCTGGCCTTTCGAATCTTCCTCGGCACGGTGTACTGGCTCTTCCGAATGGTGATCATGATCGTTGCCGTCGCAGGCCTCGCCACGCTCTATCTCACGCTCAAGGCCCCATCCGACAAGCCCTAGACGGTAGCGTTCGGCGATGTCCGAACTCCCGATCGATGATGCCAAGAGCCTCATCCAGGCCATCGCCGATCTGGCCCGCATGGCCGACCGTGCGTTGCCCCCCACCGCAACCAAACTCACGCAGCGGCTTCGCAATCATCTAGGTGAGCTCGACATCGTGCCGAACACGTCAGTGGCTCTCGACCCAATCGAGCGAGCCAACGTGCAGCTGGCTCTCGACGAGGTGCGGGAAACGTCTTCGGTGTGGGAAGAGTTTGGGCTCGCCCCCGATGTCGGCAACTACGGTGGCGTGTCTTTTGCGAGTCTTATTGCTGGCACCTGGTACGGCCCGGGCGAAGCCGCACGTCAGTTCATGTCAGTGGCCGTCAGCACAACCGAAACGGTGAAGTGCCTGCGAGCAGGCATCATCCTTTGTACCTCTGGTGACGCTCCTGTCGCAGTCATGCTCTACCCGACCCAACGGCAGCGCGAGGAGCTCGTGCTGGAGATTGCGGCGTCTAGCCAGGAAGCTGCCGACGCGTTTCTGGAGCGTTTACGCGCGCTAATGCTGCTGAAGAACGTCTTGCGCGGCAAGGTGCTGACCTTCGCATTCAGCGAGTACGGCGGATTCGGCCTGACCTTCACGTCGGTCCCATCCGTGGCCCGTCATGACGTGATCCTGCCTGCATGGCAACTCGATGCCATTGACGAACACGCCATCGGAATCACCGACGTGCGGGACGCACTGCTTGCCAGCGGCCAACACCTCAAGAGAGGTCTGCTGCTCTACGGACCACCGGGCACGGGCAAGACCCACACGGTGTCTTACCTCATTGGGCAGATGGCCAATCGCACCACCATCATTTTGTCGGGTGCATCGGTTGTTGCCGTCGGACAGGCGGGAACACTGGCTCGCAAGCTGGCGCCAGCAACCATCGTGATTGAAGACGTTGATCTCATCGGCATGGAACGCGGCATGGCCGGTGGCGATCACAACGTGATGCTGTTCCAATTACTCAATGAGATGGACGGTCTGCAACCCGACGATGACGTGCTCTTCGTGCTCACCACCAATCGTGCTGACCTGTTGGAAGCAGCGCTGGCTGCCCGGCCCGGCCGAATCGATCAGGCCCTCGAAATCGGCCTGCCTTCGACTGACGGACGGCGAGCACTCTTTCATCTCTACATGAAGCAGCCCATTGAAGGCGCCGCGCTCGAAAATGCTGTCGAACGAACGAAGGGAGCGGCAGCGGCGTACATCAAAGAACTGGCTCGACGCGCCACGCTGCGTTCACTTCGGAGAGGCGAATCAATATCCACTGCGCTCACAGAGACAATTGCTGAAATGCATATGACCGCCACACCGCTGCTGCGCTCAGCCCTGGCAGCACCCGCACACTCGGGTGCCGCTGAATGACGTTGGCCGAGCAGATGAAGACGTGGCGGCATGATTTTCATCGGGCGCCGGAGTTGGCCTTTGCGGTGCACAACACGGCGGAGCAGGTGGCTGGTTTACTTCGCTCGTTCGGGGTGGATGAGGTGCATACGGGCGTTGGCAGAACGGGCGTTGTCGGTGTGGTGCGATCGGGATCGTCAACGAAAGCGATTGGGTTACGGGCCGACCTTGACGCGCTACCCATACAGGAGCGGGGCGAGGTGCCGTATCGCTCCACGGTCGATGGCGTGTTCCACGGATGCGGCCATGACGGCCATACCGCCATCCTGCTCGGCGTGGCCAAAGAGCTTTGCGATCACCGGTCGTTTGACGGCACCGTCTACCTGGTCTTCCAGCCCAACGAGGAGAACGGTCTTGGTGCAACCGCAATGCTGGACGACGGTCTACTTACTCGCTTCCCTATGTCGGCCATATACGGGCTGCACAACAAGCCGGGCATTCCTGCCGGTCACTTCGCAACGCGGGTTGGGCCGATGATGAGTTCTGAAGACTTGTTCGAGATCATCATCACTGGTCGCGGCGGTCACGCGTCCATGCCAGAGCGACTGGTCGATCCGGTGGTGATAGCGGCAGAAGTTATCCAGGCGTTGCAGTCAATCGTGTCGCGGTCCGTGTCGGCCAACGATGTTGCCGTCTTGTCGATCACGAAAATGACAACCGACGGCGCCCGCAACATCGTGCCGTCAACGGTCACCCTTCGCGGTGATTGCCGGACGTTCTCCATCGACGTTCAAGCCGTGATCGAGCGGCGCATGCACGAGATCGTCTTGGGCATCTGCTCGGCCCACGGAGCCACCGGAACAGTTCGCTACTGGAACGAGTTTGTGCCGCTCATCAACACCGAGCGCGAGGTGAACGTGGCCGTCGATGCGGCGACTCGCGTCGCTGGGTCGTCAAACGTAGAAGCGAACTGTCGGTTGGTGACA
>JAYTKG010000331.1:0-9855 GCA_043730435.1 Acidimicrobiia bacterium
CGCAGGATCTCCGCCTCGGCCAGATGTTCAACGTGGTGCCGCAGTGGCACCCTTTACGCCTCGCGGAAGACTTTGCGCTGGCCGATATTCTCACCGGTGGCCGCATGGAGTTCGGTGTCGGCCGCGGCACCGTTCCGCGTGAAGCGTGGGCGTTCGGCACGGTGGTGGCCAGCGGTGACAACGCCATGTCGGCTGAGCATGATCGCATCAACCGCGAGGTGTTCGAAGAGTCGATGGAGGTCATCAAGGCCGCGTGGTACAACGAATCCTTCTCCCATCGCGGCAAGCACTTCGTGTTCCCCGCCGATGACATTCCCGACCGCGGCAGCTACGTCAACGACCTGTCGCTCTTCCCTCGTCCGCTGCGAACCGTCGACATCTATCAGCCGGTCACCTCGCCCGAGACAATCGAGTACGTGCCGCGGGCCGGGCACAAGGCCATCTACTGGTTGCAGAACGCAGAGTCGCAACTCTCAAAGTGGAATCGCTACGCCGAGATTCGACAGGAGATGGGCAGCCCCGTCGGACCGGGTGAGGATCGTTGTCTCGTCGTGAACATTCACGTGGCGAAGACGCGCGAGGAAGCCGTCCGTAGAGGCGGGCCAGGGCACGATGAGTTCTGTAAATTCTTGGCCCCGTACGGTCGGTTCAGCAGCTACCGCAACCCCGATGGATCAAAGGTGCCGTTCGACTACTGCCCCACCATCGAGTCATCCACCCGGAACAAGATCCAGATCATCGGCTCAATAGATGAAGCGGTTGACATGCTCGGTTTCTGGCGGGACCTGCTCCACCTCAAGCATGTGTGCTTCTTCTTCGACCTTCCCGGCCTCACCCGGGAGGAAATCGATGAGCAGATGCATCTCGTGATGGAAGAGGTGTTGCCGCGCCTGGGCGAGAAGGCGCAACGACGCCCGCTGGCCAACCCACCTCGCCGCTAACAGACCTCGCGAGGAATGCGACGGTCGGATGCGATAGAAAGTTGTCCGTGCGATCGGTTACAACGTTCACGCAACTCCCCCTGCATGAGGCTTCCCCTGGATTCGTCCAGGGTTCGGTTGCGCACGGTGGCCCCCAGAACCTCAGCCCGTTCCTGTCACTGACCGACTTTCACATGAGTCAACCGACGTTCGCGCCGCATCCGCACGCCGGTTTTTCGGCCGTGACCTACATGTTCCTCGACTCGGAGGGTTCGTTCAACAACCGGGACAGCTCGGGTGACGAGCGCACCATTTTCCCGGGCAGTCTGCATTGGACTCAGGCCGCCGCCGGCATGATGCACGAAGAAGTTCCGTCTGATCTGGGCATCGATTGCCACGGCTTGCAGATGTTCGTCAATCTGCACTCGAGCGACAAGCACGCAACGCCCGCTGCCTTTCATCTTGATGTGGATGACATCCCGGAACTCGAACCGTCCGAAGGCGTTTTCGTTCGAGTGGTCGTTGGTTCTTGCGACAACGTGAAATCACCGCTTGAAGGCTTGCTGACACCGATCAACTTTCTCGACATCCATCTCGCACCTCGAAAATCGTTTACCGCCAATATCCCGAGCGAGCACCGTGCAGTGGTCTTGGTGGTGAGCGGCAGCGTGACCATTAGCGACACGGTGTTTCGCGTGAATATGGCGGCCACATTGGAAGGACCCGACACCGGCATTGAGTTTCAGGCCGGGCCGAAGGGCACCAACGTCGTCTTGCTGTCGGGTGAACCCATCCGCGAACCGGTGGTGTTAGCCGGCCCCTACGCCATGACGACCGAAGACGACATCCTTGCGGCCCAACAGCGTTTCCGCCGCGGCGACATGGGCCACCTGGCGCCGTCGTTCTAAGTGCGTCAAGGAAGGGGCACCAGCGCGAGCTGTCGGGCTTGGGCGACCAGGCCGCTTTCGTCCCAGACTTCCGCTTCTTCTTCCAGAAAGCCGCCGAAGATGTAGCGCGACGTGAACTGACACTGCAACCACTCACCCACCGGTCGACGACGGATGTGTGCAGTCAGCTCGACCGTGGGGGTCCAACCAGCGGCAAGGCCGGTGTTGAAGATGGTGGGCGGATAGCAATCAACGCCGAGCAGCAGGGTGAAGACGTCGATTGGTTCGCTGTCCAGCAGGCGGAACCAGCCACGCATCGTTGCCGCACCGTGCGGCTCGTTGCGACCGAACCCGGTGTCATCGGGCACGAGTCTTACATCGATCTTGCTCATCAACGCAGGCGTGAATGTGGCACCAGTCGACAGACAAACGTCGGGTGGCGGGAACAGGGGACGCACACCGGTGATAAGGCCGGGGCCTTCCATGGTGGTGAGATCGCCGAACGCGCCGACCAGCTGTACCGCGGCTCGATCACCCTGGCTGACGCGTGCCGACACCGTTGACAACCGGCGCCCGGACTTGACGACCTCAGTGGCGACCGAGAGTGGCCCAGCTACTCCCGGCGACAGGTAGTGGGCGGTGATGGTCAGCGGATCGGGCCGGTCCGCGGCTGCGGCCATCGCTCGAGCGCCGACGGTCATCAGCACGCCACCGTTGGCTTTACCGAAGATGTCCCAACCGTCGGGGATGCTGGCCGACCAACGTCCGTCGCCGTCGGGCGTTACCGCCGTTGCGTCAGCGAACCTCATGCACCGGCCACCGGTGTGGACTCCCCGGTGAGGGTGCGGTACAACTCGGAGTAAAGGCCGCCGGTAGCCAACAGGCCGTCATGGGTGCCTCGCTCGACGACCCGGCCGTCATCGATTACGCAGATCATGTCGGCTGCCCTTACCGTTGAAAGGCGGTGCGCAATGACCACCGACGTGCGGTTGGTGAGCGCGTGTTCGAGCGCAGCCTGCACCAAGGACTCGTTCTCGCTGTCGAGATGGCTGGTGGCCTCATCGAGGATGACGACTGCCGGGTTTTTCAGCAACATCCGGGCGATGGCCAGCCGTTGCTTTTCACCGCCGGACAGCCGGTAGCCGCGCTCACCCACCACGGTGTCGTAACGGTCGGGTAACGCATCAATCACGTGATGGATTTGCGCAGCCTTGCAGGCTGCCTCCATCTCATGCAGCGTTGCGTCGGACTTGGCGTAGCGCAGGTTCTCGGCAATGGATTCGTGAAACAGGTGCGGGTCCTGGGACACCACACCGATTGCGTCGGCGACCGACTGCATGGTGAGGTCACGCACGTCGTGCCCGTCGAGCTTGATGGACCCACCGGTCACGTCGTACAGCCGAGGGATGAGCGACGCAATAGTTGACTTGCCGGCGCCCGACGGGCCAACCAAGGCAACCATCTGCCCCGGTTCGATGGTGATGGTGATGTCGTGCAGCACGTCGACGTTCTGATCCGACGACAATTCGGTGGAACCGGGCCGTTCAAGAGACGCAACAGAGACTGCGTCGGCCGACGGATAGCGGAAGGTGACGTGGGCAAGCTCGACCCGACCGGTGGGCTTTACCAGGTCAATGGCGCCCGGTCGATCGGCGATATTGACCGGGGCGTCGAGTAGCTCGAACACCCGCTCGAATGACACCATGGCCGTCATGATGTCGATGCGTGCGCTGGTGAGTTCGGTGAGCGGGTTGTAGATCTTTAGAACGAGGCCGGCCATTGCCACGAGCGTGCCGATGAGGAGTGTCTTGGAGATCACCAGGTTTGCGCCGACCACGTAGATAGCGGCGACGCCCACTGCTTGGGCCAGGTCCAGACCGACCGCAAACGTGCGGCCGTACATTGCGCCTTTCACACCGGTGTCACGCACCGCCGCAGCCCGGGTGGAGAAGCGTTCGAGCTCGTCGGTGGACCGGCCGTACAGCTTCACCAGTTGCGCACCCGAAACGTTGAACCGCTCGGTCATCTGCGTATTCATCTGGGCGTTGAGGTCCATCTGCTGGCGGAAGATGACCGACAGTTGCTTGCCGACGCGCTTGGCCGGAATGACAAAGACGGGAAGTATGACGAGCGACAGCAGCGTCAGTTTCCAGCTGAGAAAGAACATGGTGCCCGCGCTGATGACCAGCGTGATGGTGTTCGATACCACTTGACCGAGGGTGCCTGTCACGGCTCGCTGAGCGCCGACCACATCGTTGTTCAATCGACTGATGAGCGCGCCGGTCTGGGTGCGGGTGAAGAACGCAATCGGCATGCGCTGCACCTTGTCGAAAAGTGCGGTTCGAAGCTCGTAGATGAGTCCTTCGCCGACGCGCGACGAGCACCAGCGCGAGATGAGCGTGAGCGCTCCGCTCACAAGCGCGGCCAGAATCATGAACGCGGCAATGACCCAAACCATGCTGCGATTGGCGTGCGGGATGGCGTTGTCGATGATCTTTTTGAACAACAGGAAAGGCACGACGCTTAGCATCGAACCGGCGATCATGGTGACGAGGAACCAAAAGATCATCTTCTTGAACGGCCGCGCAAAACCCGCCGCCCGTCGCAGTAGCCCTTTGTCGAGCTTTTTGCCTTTGACCGCGTCCGCGTCGTTCATGTGCCACATCACGGCCATCAGGCTAAAGGACCGATCGCCTTTTCGTCCCATGACGCCATAACATCAACGCTGTCATGCGGCTGTTTCCGGCTCTTGGAGCCCTCCTCCTCGTTGTCGGGTGCACCTCTACCGCTGTCGGCGGCGTCTCCGTCAAACCGGCGGGGGTCACGACGACCGCCCCGCTCGTCACGACATCGACCACAGGTGCAATCCCGGCCATCACGGTTCCTGCGACCACCGCCTCCAGCCCGGTCACCACCTTTCCCGCCGGTCTTCCCGCAACGACAGCGCCTGCCCCGATTCCCTCACTCATCCAGTGGAAGAAGTGCGGTCAGCGCATCGACTGCGCCACGCTGGCGGTGCCCCTTGACTACGCCAACCCGGGCAACGGCGAGGTCATCAATCTCAAGGTGAAGCGGCGCACCGCAAGCGGATCTTCGCTCGGTCCTTTGCTGGTAAACCCCGGTGGCCCTGGCGTTCCCGGCACGATCATGGTCGACCAGGCGCAGGACTACTTCGGCTCGCGGCTGCTCGACCGATTCGACCTCATTGCCTGGGATCCGAGAGGCACTGGTGACAGCGAAGGCATGAAGTGTCTTGATGATGTCGACGCATTCTTGGCGCTTGACCCAACCCCCGACGACCAAGCCGAGCGAGATGCCATCAGTGCCGCCGATCAAGCGTTCGCCGATGGTTGCAAACGCAACAATGCACGGGTTCTTCCCTTTATCGGTACCGAGTCGTCAGCCCGCGACATCGACCAGATCCGCCTTGCGCTCGGTGTCAACAAAATCACGTTCCTCGGGTTTAGTTATGGCAGTGAGCTGGGCGCCACCTACGCCACCCTGTTCCCCACCAGTCTTCGCACAATGGTGATCGACGGAGCCACCGATCCAACAGCAACAACCGAGGACAGCAACCTGCAACAGATTCTCGGCTTCGAGAATGCGTTCAATTCATTCCTTGAAAAGTGCGCCAAGAATAAGCAGTGCGCCTACTACCACGATGGCGATCCAGCAACGGCGTTCGAAGCGCTCATGGTGCAACTCGACAAGAACCCGCTCCCCGTCAGCTCTAAGCGAGTCAAGGTGAACCAAGGCGTCGCGATCAATGCCGTCGCCGAAGTGCTCTACGTGGAGGGACGGTGGCCGGCACTCACCACCGCGCTCGCCAGCGCCGAAAAAGGTGACGGTGCGCAGCTCCTTGCTCTCTACGACAGCTTCACCCGACGCAACTCGGCCGACGAGGCGCATCTGTTCGACGCCTTCATCACCATTAGCTGTCTCGATAACCCTGGTCCGACTGACGCTGCCGGTATTGAAGCGCTTATTGCGAAAGCAACCGCTGATGCTCCCCGACTTGGCAAGTACCTCACGTCGCCATCCAACGTGTGCTCGGCGCTCGCTCCCCGTCCACATCAGGTCCCTATCACCGGCAAGGGCGCCGGTAAGATCTTGGTCGTCGGTACGACCGGCGATCCGGCTACTCCCTATGACGGCACCGTCACCATGGCCAAGACGTTGGAGAACGGAATATTGCTGACCGTGGAAGCCAACCAGCACACCGGTTACAGCGCCAGCCAATGCGCCACCGACGCCGTTGACGATGTGCTCATCGATCTCAAGTTCCCAGCCCCCGGCACCGTCTGCTGAGCGGGCGAGCTATGACGGCGCGAGGTGACCGGAGAGGTGAGATACGACGGGTTCGAGCCCTTCGGGCACGGCGTCTTCCACGAAGCGGTACGTCCGAGTTCGCTTGGGTCCGATCGGGATGGTCAGTTCAAAACTGAAGCGATCAACCCCTGCGACCGGACGGGCGCGTGACGCTGGCGGCGCATCGACCAGGGCGGCCTTCGCGACAGGCGGAAGATCCGCCACAGGCGCGACGGCAGACATGCTGAGCCCCGCGAACCCGCCCGTGCGAACCAGTCGCACCAGCTGTTCGCCAACCGTCACAGCACCTTCACCGTCTGCCATGCGGTCTTCACCGCTGTGCTTTGCGCGCTGGTTGGTCCGTAGAGGAGGCCGGCCTGTTTCACGGTGGAGTTGGCAAACTGTTTGAACGTCGCGGTTGGCTTGACCGCCGGGTCGCGCAGTGTTGCCCACCAGATACGACCGGCGCCCTCCCACGAGTTCCCGCCGATGGCGAGCGATGTCAAGACGAAGGCACGATTCGGGATGCCCGAGTTGGTGTGCACTCCTCCGTTGTCGCTGCGAGTCTTGACGTAGCCGCTCATGTCGGCGGGCTGGTCGTCGTACTTGTTGGCGGTGCCCGGTGCCTTCATGTTTCGCAAGGCCGGCGCCAGCTCGGGGCCCACGATGTCGTTGCCGATGAGCCAATCGGCGGTCGCCGCGGTCTGCTTCTTCGAGTACTGCTTGACCATCGATCCGAACACGTCCGATACCGATTCATTCAGTGCGCCGGACTGACCGCTGTAGTTCAACCCGAGGGTGTGCTCGGTGACACCGTGGGTTAGCTCGTGGGCGATGACGTCAAGGGACTTGGTGAACCGCACGAACAACTTTCCGTCGCCGTCGCCAAACACCATCGAGTGGCCATTCCAGAACGCGTTGTCATATTGCGAGCCATAGTGCACGAGTCCGGTCAGTGGCAGGCCAACGCCGTCGATGGAATCCCACCCGAATAGCTTGTAGAAGAAGTCGAACGTGGCGCCAAAACCGTCGTACGCCTCGTTGACCGCCGGGTCTTTGGTTGCCGGCGCGCCCTCAGCGCGCACCAAATTCGCGGGCCCGTCGGACACAACGTTGCCTTGGTCGTAAATGGCGCGTTTTGCCTTGCCGGTGCCTTTGCCCTTGGCAGCAGAGGGGCGCAGCGACATCGAGGCCAACTTGCGTTCCTGGCGCATGGCACGGTCCTGGCGCAGGGTGGCAAGAAGCTTACGTTTCTCCTCCGCAGTCGCATCAGCAGCCAGTTTCCGCAACAAATCGGGTGGGACGATACACGCAAAGGATCGACACATATGTCTGGTTTACCACCGTGCGCGTTCGATGGGAAGAGGGAAACCCCTTGACCGTCAGAATTCGGCGGGCGGACAGGCGGTGACGCGAAGTGGTGGAATCCACCGCGGCGGATCGCGTCGTAGCCTCCAAATGTCGACGCCGGTGCCGTTTAGACGACGACGGTGATGGGTACTGGACCCGTAGCCAAAGGCACCGAATCATTCGACACATCAGTCCGAAGGAGTGCATCGTGACCGCAGCACAAAGCTTCGATAGCACCGTACCGCCAATCAACCCGCTCCCCGATCAGCCTCCTGAGCCGACGACTCCCCCGGCGCCTCCGGGAGACCCGCAGCCCGCTCCGCAACCGCCAGCGCCGCTGCAGCAAAACACTGATAGCTCGGGGCCACCCGATGCTCAGTAGGAGTGAACGGCGCGAACTCCGGACACTACTTTCCGGCTTGAAGAAGTCGGACTCACTCCTCGCGTGGCAACTGCGGCCGGTGTGGCGTAACAGTCTTGCCCGAAGGAAAGCCAATCAGGCTGAAACTGCGCAAATCCGACTGGCCGCGCTTTGGCCGTCCCCCACCGCAGGTGGAGAGACTCAAGCCGGCTTTCGTCAGTCGCCTTCGCGTGGAGCGAATCGCGACGTTCCGCGATGGTCGTTCGAAGATCGGCAAAAGAAAGCCTGACGACGCTCGGCCCGCAGCGCACGAACCTCTCCGGTGACGCGACATGAGTAACGCTCGTCGGTACTTGGTCGATCAATAAATCATTCAATCCGAGAATCGGAGGCAGATATGCGTGCTCTCAGGCTCAACAACTGGAAGACCGAACCTGAACTGGTTGAGGTCCCGAAGCCAACGCCTGGTCCCGGCCAAATCGTGCTGAAGATCGGTGGTGCTGGCGCTTGCCATTCAGACCTTCACCTCATGAATGATTTCGACGCTGGCGCCGTTCCTTGGAATCCGCCGTTCACCCTTGGCCACGAAAACGCTGGCTGGGTTGATTCCATCGGCGAGGGTGTCACAACCGTGAAGGAAGGCGACAGCGTGGCGGTCTACGGGCCATGGGGCTGCGGCAAGTGCGCCCGATGCCAGCTCGGTATCGAGACCTACTGCGAGAATATTGAAGCCGCACCGGTCGCGGGCGGCGGTGGCGGGTTGGGCTTGGATGGCGGTATGGCCGACTTTATGTTGGTGCCGTTCGAACGGCTTCTTGTTCCGTTGCCGGCCAATCTCGACCCAGCCACGGCGGCACCCCTGACCGACGCTGGACTCACTCCGTACCACGCCGTTCGGCGTTCGTGGGGCAAGATGACTCCCGAAGCGACGGTGGTGGTCATTGGCGTGGGCGGCCTCGGCCATTTGGCGGTTCAGATCATCAAGGCCACCACGTCGGCCAACATCATCGCAATTGACACGAAGCCGGCTGCCTTAGAACTTGCGAAGACAATCGGAGCAGACCACAGCGTTCTCTCTGACTCATTCGCAGTCGACGCGGTGAAAGACCTCACGGGCGGTCGCGGCGCAGACGTCATCCTCGATTTTGTCGGCGCCGATGCCACAATGACGCTGGCCTGCTCAGCAGCGCGAACGCTTGGGGACGTGACCCTCGTCGGTATCGCCGGAGGAAGTATTCCATTTTCGTTCTTCTCACTGCCCTACGAGGTGAGCCTCCAAACCACGTACTGGGGAAGCAAACCAGAACTCCTAGAGCTGTTCAATCTGGCCAGTCGAGGCCTCATCCACTCCGAGTCCACGAAGTACACGCTCGAAAACAGCGTGCAGGCCTATCGCGATCTGCACGACGGCAAGATTGCTGGCCGAGCCGTCATTGTTCCCTAACTGTTAGGGCCACCTCATCAACACGGAGACAACATGGATAACGAATCACTGCGCATGCGGATTCACAAGCTGATGGATGAAGAACATGAGATCGAGAACCAGGACGCCGACCACCGTTCCGAGGCCGATCACACACGGATCGCGGCTATCGAAGTGGAACTTGATCAAATCTGGGACCTGCTGCGTCAACGTAACGCACGGCGCACGGCTGGGTTGTCGGAGGACTTTTCGTCACTCCGTTCGCCAGCCACCGTCGAGGGCTACGAGCAGTAGTAGGAAAAAACAGATTGGTGTAGGGAAACGGCTGGCACGTGTCAATAGGTGCGATCCTGGGTAACGAAGGATGTGCAGATTTTCCGTCAATTTGAGAAGCAGCCTTGCTGCTCATGGGTGCGGGCCATTCATGTAACTAGCGATGAACGCTGGTGTACGAAACCCCTACTTTTCAGGGGTTTCGTGAACACCAGCCCACGTCCATGAACACAAACGCGGACAGGGTGGGATTTGAACCCACGGTACCTTGCAGTACAACGGTGTTCGAGACCGTCCCATTCGGCCGCTCTGGCACCTGTCCGTTCACTAAGT
>JAYTKG010000332.1:0-8867 GCA_043730435.1 Acidimicrobiia bacterium
CGGTTGTCCGTGCACAACTTCGGCCGGAACAGCGGCGTAGCGGTACTCGAATCGAGCATCAGCAGAGGTACCGGCAAACGGCGTTGGTTGCACCAGGAAGTACACGCCGGCACAGAACACGATGAGCAGCGTCGTGGCCATCGGCCGATATCGAGTGGGGTTGTCGTCCCGAAGCGGAAGCACGGCGCGACTTTAGGGCAGTGAAGTGATGCAAAATGCCGATACGCTTCGCGCCGTGAGCGAAAATAATCCGTTGAAGAAGATGCTGGAAGTCGGCATGGCCATGACCGGAATCTCCCAAACCAAAGCCGAGGACCTGATCAAGACGCTCGTGAAGAGCGGCGAGAACATGTCCGGTGATCTGCAGGAAAACGTCGAGAAGCTGGTAGAGCAATCCAAGCGCGGCGCCGAGCAGCTGGTTGAAATGATCCAGGGTGAAGTGCATCGCCAGCTGAAGCATTTCGGCTTGGTCGGCAACAACACCACCGCGCCAGCACCCGGGGCCAAACCCGTCACCGTCGTTGCCCCGACTGCGCCGGCCAAGGCCGCCGCCAAGAAGGCAGCGCCGGTAAAGAAGGCCGTGGTGAAGAAAGCCACGCCAGCAAAGAAGGCTGCGGCCAAAAAAGTCGCACCGGTAAAGAAGGTCGCCGCGAAGAAGGCGACGCCGGTCAAGAAGGCTGCGGCCAAGAAGCGAACATCCTGACCCACCCCAGCGGTCGGGATATCGGGCGCGGGCTGTAGCGTAACGGTCGTGCGCCGGCGTCTCGATGTCGAATTGGTGCGGCGCGGCTTGGTGGAGAGTCGTTGTGAGGCCCACGATGTCGTGGAAGCAGGCCGAGTTCTGGTCGGTGGCGCGCCAGCGCTCAAGCTGGCTCGTCTGGTCGGCGATGACGAACCAATCGTGATCGTAGGGCCGCCCAAGAAGTACGTCAGCCGCGGTGGCGAGAAGCTCGAAGGCGCACTGGATGCTTTCAACCTCGACGTGAGCGGTCTAAGCATCATCGATATCGGGGCATCGACCGGCGGCTTCACCGATTGCGTTCTGCAGCGGGGCGCGAGGCACGTGGTTGCGCTCGACGTTGGTCACGGTCAGCTTCATCCGAAGCTCCGCAATCATCCACTGGTCACGGTGATCGAGCGGACCAACATTCGCCATGCCGACATGGCCGAGCTTGGCGCACCGTTCGATCTGGTTGTAGCCGATCTTTCGTTCATCTCCTTGACGGTCGTGGCCGAGCCGCTCGTCACCGCGGCCGGACCGGGCGGACAGATGGTGCTGCTCATCAAACCGCAGTTCGAGGCGGGCAAAGCTGACGTGTCGAAGGGAAAGGGCATCATCACCGATCCCGACCTGCACGAACGGGCGTGCACCGATGTTGCCGTCGCGCTCGCTGCGAGCGGCGCGCGGGTGATCGGCCGGATCGAATCGCCCATCAAAGGCGGGCAAGGCAACGTGGAGTTCCTGGTTCATGTAAGAGTTTCCCCATGACCGACGTCCTGGTTGTGGCCCACCACGAACGAACCGACGCCACCGAACTGGTGCGATCTATTGCGCCGTGGCTCACTGAACGAGGGCATCGCCTGTTCATTTCCGAGGAGGACGCCAAGGCGCTTGACCTGGACGATTTTGATCGAGCCGACGACTCGCTGATGCCCGGCCTGGCGCTCAGCATCGGCGGGGACGGAACCATGCTTCGCACTGTGCGGCGGGTGGCCACGCTCGGCACACCAGTCATCGGAGTAAATGTTGGGGCGCTCGGCTACCTCACCCAGGTGGAGCCACCGGCGCTGATTGCGTCGCTCGACCGCTTCTTCACTGGCAAGGCGACCATTGAGGAACGCATGATGTTGGCGGTGGAACGGGTGGGAGGAGAGACCAGTCTGGCGCTGAACGAGGTGGTGGTGGAAAAGAGCGAGCCTGGTCATACGGTGCATCTCCTTGTGACGATCGACGGTGCCGCCTTCACCACCTATGCGGCGGACGGCCTCATCGTGGCCACGCCCACCGGCTCGACCGCCTACTCGCTGTCGGCCCGCGGCCCCATCGTGTCACCATCGCATCGGGCTATTCTGGTGACGCCCGTGTCGCCGCACATGCTGTTCGACCGAAGCCTTGTGCTGGGTCCCGATGAAACGATCGAGATCGAAGTGCTGAGCCACCGCAATGCTGAGCTGACCATAGACGGCGGACGCATCGGCCATCTGGTTCCGGGTGACGTCATTCGTTGCAGGGCCTCGGAGACCCGGGCCCGCTTCGTGCGGTTCGGCGCCAACCCGTTCCACCAAATCTTGAAGGCCAAATTCGGCCTCTCGGATCGGTAATCGGCGTGCTCACCGAACTGCACATCGAAAACATGGGCATCATCGCTGACCTTACGTTGCGATTTGGTCCAGGCCTCACCGCGCTCACCGGCGAGACCGGCGCAGGGAAAACCATGCTGATCGAGGCCATCAACCTGTTGCTCGGCGACCGTGCCGACACAACCGTTATTCGCGACGGAGCCGACGAAGCTCACATCGAGGGCCGTTTCGTGGTTGGCGATGATGAGATCATCCTGGCCCGCACCGTTCCCACCGACGGGCGCTCGAGGGCGTACATCAACGGTCGGTTGGCAACCGCAGCGCTGCTGGCCGAACAGGGGTCGTCACTGGTGGATCTCCACGGACAGCACAGCCACCAGAGTCTGCTTTCCGTTGGCCCGCAACGCGCGGCGCTGGACACCTATGCCGGGGTTGACCTGAGCGAGCTGACCGATATCCGCAAACGTCGCGCCGGGCTGGTCGCCGATCTAAACGGCATCGGTGGCGACGAACGAACGCGCGCCCGCGAGCTTGACCTGCTGCGATTCCAACTCGACGAAATCGAAGCCGCGCAGCTGACTGATGCCGACGAAGAACAACGTCTCGACACCGAAGAAGAGGTGCTAGCTGGCGCCGTTGCTCACACCGAGGCCGCCGACGCAGCACTGTCGTTGCTGTCGGGTGACGACGGCACGCTTGATCAGCTTCGCACCGGATACGCGCTGCTGTCGGCCCGCGCCCCGTTTGCGGCCGCAGCCGAGCGACTCAAATCGGCCGCCGCCGATCTTGATGACTTGGTGGCCGATCTGCGCACGACCGCCGAACGCATTGAAGAAAACCCCGAGCGTTTGGCCGAGGTGCGGGGGAGGCGTCAAAAGCTGCGCGATATGTGCCGCAAGTACGGTGACAATCTGGCCGACGTCATGGCCGAGCAGGGCAAGCTCGCCGCTCGTTTCGGCGAACTGGTCAGTCACGATGAACGCGTGGCCGAGCTGCAGCACGCCATCGACGAAGAGACACAACGTGAAGCGAAGGCCGCCGCCAAGGTTGCCACGAAGCGCAAGAAGGCTGCCCCCGGACTCGGCACCGCAGTGCAGACTCATCTTCGCCAACTGGCACTACCCAAGGCACAACTCGAGGTCCGAGTCGTCGGTGAAGGACCTGCCGACGATGTGTCGATTCTGTTCCAAGCCAACCCCGGTGAGGCGTTGCATCCTCTCGCCAAGGTGGCTTCGGGCGGCGAATTGGCCCGCACGATGCTGGCTCTGCGTTTGGTGCTCACAGGTGCCCCCGAGACGCTCGTGTTCGATGAGGTCGACGCCGGCATCGGCGGTGAAGCGGCCCTTGCTGTTGGTCGATCGTTGGCGCAGTTGGGTCGTAACCATCAGGTGTTCGTGGTCACCCACCTAGCGCAGGTTGCCGCGTTCGCCGATCAGCAGATCGTGGTGACCAAGCAGACGGTGGCCAAGCGCACTATTACGGGCGCATCGGTGGTCACAGGTGAGGACCGGACCCGCGAGCTGTCGCGGATGCTGTCAGGTCTGGCCGAGAGCGATTCGGCCCACCGGCATGCCGAAGAACTCCTCGCCTCGGCGCGGAGTGCCCGCCACTAAATCACTCGCGCGGGAGGTTCGCGCGCTACTCTCGACCGGTACGTCCCCGGACGCGTTGGTGTCCGGCCGATTCTCTCGTCGACGGAGGACACCAAATCGTGGCCAAGCATATTTTTGTGACCGGTGGTGTTGCCTCCTCCCTCGGGAAGGGCTTGACCGCTTCATCCCTGGGTCGCCTGCTGAAAATGCGGGGCCTTCGGGTCACCATGCAAAAGCTCGACCCGTACATCAACGTTGACCCCGGCACCATGAACCCGTTCGAGCACGGTGAGGTCTTCGTCACCGACGACGGGGGAGAGACCGACCTCGACCTCGGCCACTATGAGCGTTTTATCGATGAGCCGCTGATCCGCTCGTCGAATGCCACAACCGGGTCCATCTATCAGGCGGTGCTGGCAGCCGAGCGCCGTGGCGACTATTTGGGCAAGACCGTACAGGTCATCCCGCACATCACCGATGAGATCAAGCGTCGGGTAAAGCGTTTGGCCACCGATGACGTCGATGTTGTCATCACCGAGGTTGGCGGCACCGTTGGCGACATCGAGATCCTTCCGTTCCTCGAAGCACTTCGTCAGTTCCGCAAGGACGTCGGTCGGGACAACGTCTGCTACATCCACGTGACGCTAGTGCCGTTCATTGGCCCGTCGGGCGAGCAGAAGACCAAACCCACGCAGCACTCCGTTACCGAGCTGCGCAGCCGTGGCATTCAGCCCGACGTCATCGTTTGCCGCAGCGAGGAGCCGCTCTCGGTCGCGTTGAAAGCAAAGATCTCGAGCCTGTGCGATGTTGATGAGCGCGCCGTGGTGAATGCGGCCGACGCCAAGAACATTTACGAACTGCCGCTCGTGCTGCACAGCGAAGGTCTCGACGACGAAGTCTGCCGGGTGCTCAAGCTCGAAGGCACTCCGAACCTTGATCCATGGAAGGCCATCGTCGCCAAGGTCGAGGCCGCCACCAGGCCGGTTCGCGTCGGTCTCATCGGCAAGTACATCCAGCTGCCTGACGCCTATCTCTCGGTTGTCGAGAGCCTGAAGCACGCCGGGTTCCATCATGGCGCCAAGGTAGAGATTGAATGGATTCAGGCCGAAGAGGTTGAAGGTCTGATGGCCGAAGGCCGCCTTGCGCACCTTGACGGCATGGTCATCCCCGGTGGCTTCGGCGACCGCGGCATCGAAGGCAAAATTGCCGCGGCCGGCTACGCACGCGAGCACGGTGTCCCGTGTCTTGGTCTGTGCCTTGGGCTGCAAATGATGTCGATTGACTTCGCTCGCAACGTGCTTGGCCTCACCGGTGCGAACTCCACCGAGGTTGATCCCCTCACGCCGCACCCGGTCATCGACCTGATGAACGATCAGCGTGACGTCACCGACATGGGTGGCACCATGCGACTCGGCGCGTATTACGCGGTGCTGCAGCCGGGCTCGTTGGTGTACGAGATGTACGGCGAGCAGGTCGTGAGTGAGCGTCACCGTCACCGTTATGAGTTCAACTCGGCGTACCGCACCCGTTTTGAGTCGGCCGGCTTCATCTGCTCCGGCACGTCACCCGACAACCGGTTGGTGGAGTTCATCGAGCTGTCGGGCCATCCGTTCTGGGTCGGTACGCAGGCGCACCCCGAGTTCAAGAGCCGCCCCGACCGCGCCCACCCGCTGTTCCGCGGTCTGCTCGGCGCCTCGCTGGCCAGGGCCGAAGGTCGCAACCCACACATCCCTTTCGCGACGACTGCCAACGCCTCCTCAGCCACCGCATGACGGCCGGGTTTCGCCGGCAGAGCGAGCGGTCGCTGCACCGCTGGCACGTCTGGGATTTGATCGAAGGGTCCTACGAGTCGCCTACCGGTGAGCAGTTCGTGCGCACGTTCGTGCGGTCACCCGGCGCCGTGAGCGTCATTGCGGTCGACGAAACGGTGACGCCGCCGACGGTCATCCTCATCCGCCAATGGCGCGCCGCCATGGAACGCGAAATGTGGGAAGTGCCCGCCGGTATGCGGGACAAAGAGGGTGAGGATCCGGCAGCAACGGCGCGACGTGAACTGCTAGAAGAAGTTGGTTACACCGTCGACTCCATGGAATTGCTGGCCAACTTCCACCCGTCGGTCGGTATCACCGATGGCAGCCACCTCATCTACCTCGCCCGCGGCCTGACCCATGTTGGTGCGCAGACCGAAGGGCCGGAGGAACAACATCTGGTCATAGAGCACGTGCCCTTCGACCAGGCGCTCACCATGGTGTGGCACGGAACGATCACTGCGTCCTCCGCGGTCATCGGCCTGCTGATGGCTGCGGCCCGGCTCGGTATCCCAACGCTGCCGGCACCGTGACCGCCGCGGTGCTCCCGCTGCCAGCCGAGGAGTTCCTGGCGTGGCTTCTGGTGGAGCGGGGCCGGTCAGCCAACACGCTTGCGGCCTACCGGACCGACCTCACGCGGTACTGCGCCTGGCTGGCTGGCCGCGGTTCGTCGGTTGCCGACGCAACGGAGGCTGATATCGAGCAGTACATCGCCGACCTACGAGCCGACGGGCGCGCCGCTTCATCGATCACGCGCGGTGTGGTGTCGGTGCGCACCATGCACCGGTTCCTCGTGGTGGAAGGAACGGCCACGGTTGATCCGGCTGCCGACGTAGCCGCGCCCCGCACACCGGCGGGGTTACCCAAAGCGTTGTCCGAAGACGATGTCAACATGCTGCTGGCCGCGGTGCTGGGAAACGAGCCGGCTCACCGCCGCGACCGAGCGATACTGGAATTGTTGTACGCGACAGGGATGCGGATCAGTGAGCTCACCGGCCTGTCGCTGTCGGATGTCGATCAGGAGTCGGGTCTTGTGAGAGTCTTCGGCAAGGGATCGAAGGAGCGCATCGTGCCCTTCGGTCGGCCGGCTAGTAGAGCGTTGGATGACTGGTTGGCGGGCTCCGGGCGCGGCGCGATGGTGCCGACCCGATGGGCGCGCCGAGGTGATAGCGAAGCCGTCTTCCTCAATATGCGTGGTGGTCGACTCAGCCGCCAGGGTGCATGGGGTGTCGTGCGCCGTTACGGCGACGCCGTCGGGCTGGGCGATCGCTTGACACCTCACGTGCTGCGGCACTCCTGCGCCACCCATCTGCTCGACCACGGCGCCGACCTTCGGATTGTGCAAGAACTCCTTGGCCACGCGTCCATCTCCACTACACAGATCTATACCCGAGTGTCGATGGATCGGTTGCGTCAGGTGTTCCTGGACGCGCATCCTCGTGCTCGGCAACGGTAACTTGGGCAAGGTGCAGCTCGTTCATCTCGCAAAGCGGTTCTTTGGATCATTGTCGCGACGCGAGCCGACAACGTCGGATACAGCGTGGGCGATGGATGTCATGCTGCCGGGCGAGCAGGCGCTATGGGCCCGCATGTCGGTGGCCGATCGCCGACACGCCGTGGGGGTTGCCCGAGATGTCGCCGACATTTTGGGCGCGGGGGCAAGTCGTCCCGTGCTGGCTGCTGGGTTGTTGCACGACGTGGGCAAGGTGGACAGCAACCTGGGCACCCTCGCCCGCGCGTTGGCAACGGTGCTGAATCGTCAGCGCGGCGAGAGCCGCTTTGCTCGTTACCGCCGTCACAGCGAGATCGGCTCCACCATGTTGTCATCGGCCGGTAGCGACGCATTAACGGTGGCATGGGCACGCGAACATCACCTGCCGCCAGAGCGTTGGACGTTGCCGCCCACGGAGTCGGCCGCGCTGAAGGCCGCCGACGACGACTGAAAGCGCTGACGGCGCTCAGCGTCCGCCTGGCCGCGACAACGAAGGCGAGACGGCGTCGAAACTCGGAAGCGAGCGCAGGAGGGACAGGTACTCGCCTTCGCAGTGGGTGAGGCGGATGCGGTGGGACTCCTTGTCCAGCCAGGCCGAGACGCAGAGCAACTCGTCGGCCAGTTCCTTCGGTAGCGGACCCGGCTGGCAGGACGTAGGCAGGAAAGGAAGTGGGGCTTGATCGCGCTCGTGCCAACTGCTTGCCAGCACCCCGTCGCGCAGCTCGGCGCGAAAGCCCCCGGGCAGTTCGATCTGGATCCGTCCGGCGCCTCGCAACCGGTCGAGCCGGGCCTGACGCTTCAGTGCGTTGGCCAGCGCAGCGGCGCGGTCGCGAGCGTCGGCAGCTTCCTCGAAGCGCTCGGCCATGGCGAGACGCTCCATGCGCTCCTGCAGCGGGGCGAGCAGCAGGATCGACTCGCCCTGTAGCGCTCGGAGCACCGTGGCGACGTGCCGGGCGTAACTCACCGCGTCGAGTTCGCCGGTGCACGGGCACGAGGCGACACCCAGCTGAGCGGCGGTACACAAACTGGTCCGCGGTCGACTGCGTGGCCCGAGTTTCGTGCCGCATCGGCGCAACGGAACCACGGTGTGAATGGCATCGATGACATGTCGAGCCGTTGAGGTTGACGACAACGGCCCGAGGTAGAGCGCGCCGTCGTCGGCTGCGGTACGCGACACGGTTAGCCGGGGGAACGCCTCGCCGATGGAGAACTTCACGTAGGCGTAAGCGCGCCAGTCCTTGCTCTGGCGGTTGTACCTGGGTTGATGCTCGTGGATGAGGCGCACTTCGAGCACCGCGGCCTCCAACGTGGAGCCGCACACGATGTGGCGAACGCCTTGTGTCTCCCGCAGCATGTTGCCGATCTTGCGGCGCTCATCGCTGGAAAAGTAAGACCGCACCCGCTCGCGAAGGTTGGTGGCTTTGCCGACGTAGAGAATCTCATCACGCGGGCCAACGAACAGGTACACGCCAGGGGAGCGGGGCAGGTCGTTGGTGAACTTGAGCTTGGAGACCTGCGGGTGGTTGCCGAGCTTGGGTAGCGCAATGAGATCGTCGAGACCCATCACACCCAGGGTCGCGGCGCGACCAATGAGCAAGTGGAGTAGGTCGGCAGTGGCAAGGGCATCATCGAGGGCGCGGTGGCTGGGTTGGTGATCGAGCCGGAAGCGTGATG
>JAYTKG010000333.1:0-1759 GCA_043730435.1 Acidimicrobiia bacterium
GCGAAGGTCAGTGCCAGTCGAGATCGCCGCTCTCGCCGCATCCTCAGTTCCTACCGCGTCTCCGGTTGCCGCCTATCCGTACACGACGCCACCTCCGCCGGGCGTCACGCCGTCCCCGGAGCCCGATCCGGGTCGATACAGCCCTGCCGGCATTTCCCTCGCGGCCACGAGTTCGTCGCGCGTCCTCGCCGTTCAGATCGGCAAGGAGCTCATTCCCGGATATCAGACGGTGTCGTTCCGCCTCAGCCTTACCCTCGGAAGCGATTTCGCGACTCGCCTGGACCGCTCGATCCGTCTATACGGCTCGGACAATATCCGCTACCTGGCCGACGAAGCGGTTGGTGCGTATCGCAATGCCTACGATCCAAATACACGTGCGGCCTTCTGTCTTGAGCTCAAGGCTGGCAGGTCGAGGTACACGACCCGACAGAAGTACAAGGACCTTTACATCATGTCTAGATGGAGGTTTCCGATCATCATTCTTCGAGCGCCGTGGTGATTAGATGGCGACCCTAGAATCTATGTTAGCCGTGGAACTTCGGCGCGGGATGAACACGTTGGGGTTCCGTGGCGGGCCGTGGACTTATTGGCGTGAGACTTCCGAGGCATGGCACTTCGTCAGAGCTCAACGACGTTCCGGCCCAAATCTCGCGCTGCCCGACACGGGCGCAATGGATTTGAGTTTCACAGCCGACATCGGCGTGGCTTCCCGTTGGCTGTTGAGTGGCGAGGGCATCGACCCCGGGAGACGACCCGGGCGCAGGGATTGGCACTACGACTTGCGAATTGGCGCGCTGATGCCGGCGCATCACGACTACTGGTGGGTCCTAAGGCCTGGCGACAACGAGACGCGGCTTCGCGCTGTCGTTGAAGACTTTATCGCCAATGTCGCAGCCCATGGCTTTCGAGGATTCGAGATGTTCGGCACCGACGACGCCCTCGTAGCGAGGTGGGCCGCTGACGAGACGTGGCTCTCGCCACCGGAACGGATCTGGCTCAGTCGTCTTCGCACGAAGGCCACACAGGACGGAAGCGACGGCCAGGACGAGTCACGGGAGGAGCTGTGATTAGCGTCACCTCGCGCCCGATTGGTGAGTTCGCCATGCGGAGCGAGGCCGACATCCTCGAGTTCTGCCAAGCACTCGAGCCGTAAATGGCATATTTCGGTCCGGCACACGACTCCGTTGCGTCACATCAGCTGGCGGCCGTGACGTACTACTGCGTCGACGATGGGCGCAGCGATCCGTGGAATCGGGGGTCCAGCGCCCTTCATAGCCTCGATTTTGGCCTCGACCTCTCCTTCGGTCCAATCGTGCTCGGTCTTACGTGGCGCCAAGTCAGTCACACGTTTGCCTTGAACGTGGTCACCGGTTCCCTTCGATCGGGATTCCCGGCCGCACGCAGCTATGACGTTCACACCATCGAACCGTGGAAAGACCTGCTCGGGCAGAGGGTAGTCGGCCTTCGCGAGTACCTGCATAGCGCATCTGGCGATGCGGAGGCACTCGAGATTGACTTCGGTTCACGAACGATTGTGGTGGCCGCAGCGAGTTACCTACCGGATGAAGATCGGGTCCTGAACGGCTGCGATGAGATAATTGTCTTCAAAGACAGCGCTGGTGCTCAGACGTACCTCGGGTTGCCGAATACGAGCTCGGGCGAATGAACTGTTCGACGACGGGTCGGGTCGAAACGGGTCCCTGTTTACGTCGCGCTGACCAGAAGGACGGCGGTGCACGGTTGAGGCCCCCGTCCGCGA
>JAYTKG010000334.1:0-3173 GCA_043730435.1 Acidimicrobiia bacterium
CAACAGGGGCTCCCGATTCAGACGATGTAGAAGACCGTCAGACTCGCAGAGCCCCTGCCACGCGTCGCGGACCTACACCCCGCTCATTTCCGAAGCGCCAGGTAAGCGCGGGAACTAACGATACTTCGAATAAGTCGTCGGCGCCGTTCGAGTCTTTTCACCTCGCGCTGGCTATGCGTGGCGGTGTCAGTTTGGCCGTCTGGATCGGGGGTGCGATTCTCGAAATTGATCGCGCTCGTCGTAGCGGGCGTGCCGTTCAACCTCCGGTAGATGGTGACCTGGCGAAGCCTGCGCCTGGTGATGATCTGCTCTTTTGGGCCGAGGTGCTCGAAATCGCAGGCTATGACGATCTTGTAATCGATTTTATGGCGGGTACGTCGGCGGGCGGTTTGAATGCGGCGTTGTATTCACAGGCTCTGATCTCTGGAGCGTCGTTTGAGCAGGTCAAGGATGTTTGGCTGGAAGCGGGGGATCTCACCGAGCTGCTCGAATCGGGAGGGCTCTTCGGAAGTGTCGACAGGGATTCAGTTCTAGATGGTGACGGGTTTCTGAAGCGTGTCGAGGAAGCGATTCGCAAACTTCGGATAGGCCCAGTTGGACACGAGTCAAAGGCATTCGAAACGTTTTTGACGGCGACTGTGCTCGGCGGATCGGAGGTCAGCTCGTACGTGGATAGGTTTACGCGTGATTCGGGCCGGCGCTCGAATGCATTGTTCCGTTTTCGACATATTGCTGTCGATCCGTTACTGAGTGACCTTGCGTGCGCGGTTGTGTCTGATCCCGACGCCGATGCGTTCGAAGCGGCGAAATCAAAGCTGCTCGCGAAGGCGGCGCGAACGACCGCCTCGTTCCCTGCTGCATTCGAACCGGTTAAGTGGTCTCTCCGACGAGTCCAGAATGACCCACCGGAAGTACACCGAGTGCTTCGTCTTCCTGGCAATGGTGCCGGACCGCAGCCGGGCGAGGGTCGCCTCAACTTCTCCGAACCGTCGCGGTCATCTTCAACGCAAGATACAGAGATATCAATGGTTGATGGCGGCGTTGTTGACAATATTCCGGTCAAGGCTGTGCTGGACGCAATTGTTGGAGACGTGTCATCGAGAGGGGAGGAACGGTGGCTCCTCTATCTTCACCCTGCACCTGGTGTGGCCCGCCCGGAAAGGTCAAATCCTGACGATCCTCCTTCAACGAGCAGCCCTCAGCCGCCTTCCTCGGGGATGGTCTCAACCTTGACCGCTCTTATCAAGTCGACGACCAAGGAGACGGTGCTTGACGACATCGCGGCGATCGAGCAGTACAACAACAGCACCCGAATCGCGCAGGCTGCGAAGCGACGAATCGTCCAATCCATCAAACTCAGCGACACAACGACGACTGTTGTGCAGGTCGACGTTGAAACGGAGGCAACTCAGCTCGTACGGCTGATCACTGAGCCCGACACAATCATCCGGTGGACGCCAATCGATTCGACTATCCCCGAGCTGCCGAGTGACTCAACGGTGCGAAGTCAGGTCGAGGAAGCCGCTCGGCTGGTGCGCGCCACGATGCAAGAGCGCTTGAGCGCGACTGCCGGTGGTTCTTTGCATGTGCCGACCCTGTCGGAGAACTCGACTCGCCCATTCGCACCACTTGTCCGAACCGGAACGGCGCTCGGGAGCTGGCTACGAGCCCTTGTTCGCGAGATTGGTGATTCGGGCGACAGAAAGGCCATACGAGATCTCGCCGGCGACACGAAGCGCCTCGCAACCATCACGCGGCTGATGCATGACAGGCTGTCCTACCAGCAGGCCCTCGCGCTGAGCACTATTGATCAACTTCCGACGGTGTCTGCATGGGCGGCGGAGTGTTTCCGTCTCGCACAAACAGCGCGCCGACTGCCGTGGAATTCTCAAGATTTGGGTGAAGTGCTCGGAACGGCATCAGTTGACAAGACCTCCAACGTTACATGCCCACTAATGCTTCACCGCGTGGCGCAATATCTCAGTTTCGACGACAAAAACGTCGATCTCGTCGCCGACCTATGGCACGCTATGGGAGCGATAGCGGACAAGGCTCGAGTCCGGTCTCTCAGGCATTCGATCGATGGTGACCCGATGTTCACACTGTTCTCGGGTGCGTCAGATTGCCAGGATCTGTTGCGCCGTTGTGATCAACTTGATCTCGCGTTGTTAGGGCTGCACCGTGGCTCGGCTGTCGGTATTCCCAGCCCCGTGCGCTACGCGCGCCTGTCCGGAGTGAATCTGTCGCCGCTAGCGACCGGGTTCTGGGAATCTCGTGGCGTCCAGGGTGTCCCTGGGTTTTCCGACCCAGACTTCGCGCCGGTTTCCCTTACCGGCGACGAAAATCTTGACGGAATGAGTGATCGGGCCAAACTTGCGGGTTCCGGGTTGGCCAACTTCGCGGCTTTTGCATCGCCGCGCTGGAGGGCCAATGACTGGATGTGGGGTCAGCTTGACTCCGCAAAGACACTGCTCGACGTCATCTTGGATCCGGCCCGTATTCGGCGCAGGCTGTTGGCAGAGTCGAAATCGATGTCTTCCCAGCCTGATTTTGATCCTGTCGAGGCGCTGGTCGGACGGCTCAAGGCTATTGCTTGTCGGCCATTCATCGTGTCCGTAGTTGATGTCGATGGTGCGCCCACCAGCTCCCTCACAAGCAGAAGTTCGCCGTCAATGCAACAAGAAATCGACGGAGCGATGCGGTCTGTATGGACGGCGCAAGTAGCAGACATAAGGCAGGAGCTCGCTGCGCTGGTTAACAATGCTCAAGACCTATCGAATACGGAGCCCAATATTGGTAGTGCAACATCGATTCCGTCGCCGCTTGAAGTGACAGCGATCAAGCGAGTGCTGCTTACTCGTCGTCACCTCGAACTGATGGCGACTGAACTGCCAGAGGTTATTGCTACACCGCTGCACCGTGTCGGTAAGACTGGTAAAACAAATATCGAAAGTCGAGAGAGTTGCGATCCTGCGTCCCAAACGCTGAGCGCTCTAATGGCGGAATACGAGAAACTCGATCGAGGTGTGACCAACCTTTGGGGACAGACTTGGCTGGCCGCGCTCGGCGTGCGGGCCGCAACGTCAGCGGCAAGCGTGCTTTTGCCACGCGGGCGCAAAACGAAGGGCTGGCGTGTGGTACGACTCGCGGCGATTCCCATTCAGGTGGTGCTC
>JAYTKG010000335.1:0-3701 GCA_043730435.1 Acidimicrobiia bacterium
TTAGACTTCCGGGGTCATGTCGAACCTCTGGCCCGTTTTGGAACCACTTCTCGCCAAAGTGCAAAAACCCGCCCGATACATCGGTTGCGAGGATGGTTCACAGCGCCCCGAGCACGGCCCCCACAAGGTGGCCTGGCTACTGACCTACCCCGACACTTATGAAGTCGGCCTGCCGAATCAGGGTCTGCAGATCTTGTACGAGTTGCTCAACGAGCGCAACGATGCCGTTGCCGAGCGTGCCTATGCGCCGTGGCACGACATGGAAGGTCTGCTCCGCCAGAAGAACGTTCCCTTGTTTTCCGTCGACACCCACCGTTCGGCCGCCGAGTTTGATGTGCTGGCCTTCAATCTGTCGGCCGAGCTCGTGTATACCAACCTGCTGAACTGCGTCGACCTGGCCGGTGTGCCGGTCCGCAACGACCAGCGAGGGCCGCAGCATCCCATTGTGATGGCCGGCGGTCACGCCACGTTCAACCCCGAACCGCTGGCCGAATATGTCGACGTGTTCGTGATGGGCGACGGCGAGGAAGTCATCGCCGACATCACCGTCGTGCTGCGCGAATGGAAGAAGTCGGGCCGCACACCCGGCTCTCGGGAGAACGTGCTGCGCGAGTTGTCGCACATTATGGGCGTCTACGTGCCGTCGATGTACGACGTGGAGTACGACGGCCAGGACCTCAAGTCGGTCACGCCGCGCTACGCCGATGTGCCTGCGCAGGTGGAAAAGCGCACCATTGCCGACCTGGGTGCCTACCCATACCCCAAGAATCAGTTGGTGCCGCTCACCGAAGTGGTGCACGACCGCCTCAACGTCGAAGTGTTTCGCGGCTGCACCCGTGGCTGCCGGTTCTGCCAAGCGGGCATGATCACCCGGCCCGTGCGTGAACGTCCGGCCGAGCAGGTACGCACCATGGTGCAGCAGGGACTGCTGCGAACCGGATACGACGAAGTGGCGCTCACGTCGCTGAGCACCGCCGACTTCTCCGGCATTGCCACCACGGTGTCCGACGCCATGGAAGACCCCACCGGGTGCGGTCAGATCAGTGTGTCGCTGCCATCATTGCGGGTCGATGCGTTCACGGTTGGTGTGGCTGCGCAGGTGGCCAAGGCCCGCCGAAGCGGTCTCACCTTTGCCCCAGAAGCTGGTTCGTGGCGTCTGAGGCAAGTCATCAACAAGCTCATCACCGAGGAAGATCTCTACTCGGCCGTCGACTCCGCCTACGGCAACGGGTGGAGTCGTATGAAGCTCTACTTCCTCACCGGACTACCCACCGAGACCGACTCCGACACGCTCGGTATCGCCGATCTTGCGGCCAACTGCGCGGCCATCGGCAAGAAGCATTCCAACCGGGCATCGGTCACCATCAGCCTCGGCGGATTCGTGCCCAAGTCGCACACACCGTTCCAGTGGTTCGGGCAGAACACCGAAACCGAACTGCGCCGCAAGATCCAACTGCTACGTGACGCCACCCAAAAAATGAAGGGCGTCACCCTGAAGTGGCATGACTCGCGCGCATCGGTGGTTGAAGGTCTGGCCAGCCGTGGCGACCGTCGCATCGGCCGCGTGATCGAACGCGTGTGGCAAGCCGGGGGCACGTTCCAGGAATGGAGCGAGTGCTTCGAAATTGGTCGTTGGGAAGAGGCGATGGCCGCCGAAAGCCTCGACTTTGCCTGGTATGTGCATCGGCACCGCGAAGCGTCAGAAGTTCTGCCGTGGCAGCACATCTCGGCCGGGTTGCACAAAGACTTCCTGTGGCAGGACTGGCAGGACGCCCTCGCCGAGCATGGTGTAGAAGATTGCCGCTGGACACCGTGTTACGACTGTGGCGTCTGCACCGGCTACGGCATCGAGCATGTCGTGGCTTCACCTGTTCCACCTGCGGGTGGCAGCCAGGGTACCGGTCAGGATCTGTCGGTTGGTCATGTCGTGCCCGTCAGCCTTGGGCTCCCTCGCCGTTCCGCGGAACCGGTTCCGGTTCCGGTTGGTGGTTCATAGCGTGAGCATGCGCGTACGCATTCGGTTTTCCAAGACGGGCAAGGTTCGTTTCACGAGTCATCGTGACGTTGCCCGCATGTGGGAACGCGCCCTGCGGCGGGCCAGCCTTCGGGTGATGTACACCGAAGGGTTCTCGCCTCGACCCAAGATGCACTTCGGACTGGCGCTCTCCACGGGTCATGAGTCATTGGCCGAGTACATCGACGTTGACATGGTCGAAGCCTTCGACATCACCGATCTGCCGGCTCGGCTCAGCCCGTGCCTGCCAATTGGGCTGGAAGCAACGGCAGCGGTAGTCATCGAGCGGTCCGCTCCATCGCTGCAGTCCGATGTCACGTCGTGCTCATGGGAGTTCACCATGCGCGGGGTCACCGACACTGAGCTTGAGGTATCCGTCCGGCGCCTGCTCGATGCCGATACGGTCATGCTCACGCGGTCACGCAAAGGAATCGAGAGCCGAGATGATGTGCGCTCGGCAATCAAACAGCTTTCCGTTCGTCGAGACCCTGTGGTCCTGCTAGCGGACATTGCCACAGAAGGCCGTGGGTTGCGGCCGGTAGAACTAGTGCAGGTGCTTTTCCCTGAACTCGATGATGTCGAGGAACGGATTGGCAGAGTCCTGCGCACCCATCAATGGATCGAGGCCGACGGCGCCAGAGTGGAACCCCTCCCACTCGAGGCGACGACGGCGACGCACACCGAGGTGTGCGTATGAGGAGGAATCATGACCGAATCAGTCGCAGGCGGCGACCTGAACGCCCCCGCACCCGACATCGCATCGAGCGGGTCGTCCGACGGACCAGCCGGAACTGAACCAGCGGCCACAGCCGCGGCTCGGAAGCGGCGCCGAGGATCACGGGGCGGTCGGGGTCGCACCCGCCCGGCTGGCTCCCTCGGCGACGACAGCAACAACCCCGAACTGCCCGACCCGCCCGGCGAAGGCCGAGTAGAAACCAACACTGCCGACACGCCCGCGCCCCGTCGACGTCCTCAGATCGGTGACACCCGACCCTCGGCCACAGTTGACGTTGCGCCGATAAGCGACGTAGCCAGTTCACCGTCTTCGGGGAACACGCGTCGTCGTGGCGGCCGCGGCCGTTCGGGCGCAGGATCCGGTACTCCGGCGGCGGCGGCCAACGGTGAGCCGCGCCCACCGCGCGAGCCGGCCAAGCTGCGTGAGCCCGGGGCCAAGCAGCCCCAGCAGCGCAAGCGTACCCAGGCTGTTCCGGTGCAGGCCACCATGTCGGGCACGGCCATTGAGCTCGATGAGGAGACGCTCGCCGCCCGCCGGGGTCAGTCCCGCAACGGCAAGGCGGTCGGCCGATACCTCATGGCGGTGCACGTCACCGAAGGCGTCAAGCAGATAGCGGTGCTCGAAGGGCGCAGCCTGATAGAGCATTACGTGAGCCGCCCGTCCGACGACGTCAGTGAGATCCACGGCAACATCTACCTCGGCAAGGTGCAAAACGTGCTTCCGGGTATGGAGGCCGCGTTTGTCGATATCTCCACGCCGAAGAACGCAGTGCTCTACGCAGGCGACGTGTCGGCCGAACTTGATGACGTGGATGGTCCCAAGATGGCGCGTGGTGCCAAGCCCCGCATTGAAACGATGCTCAAGGCCAAGCAGATGATCGTGTGCCAGGTCACCAAGAACCCCATCGGGGCCAAGGGGGCTCGGCTCACCCAGGAGGTTTCGCTGCCTGGC
>JAYTKG010000336.1:0-3303 GCA_043730435.1 Acidimicrobiia bacterium
TGAGGTGAAGGTCATCATCGACCCGAGCGTTCTCGGCGGACTCGTTGCCCAAATTGATGACCAGGTCATCGATGGCAGCGTGCGTACCCGCCTCGACCAGCTCAAAGCCAAGCTCTAGGAGATCGGTTTCAACATGGCAGAGCTCACCATCAACGCTGGCGACATCGCCGCAGCGCTTAAGAAAAACCTCGAAGGCTTTGAGCCGTCGCTGGAAGCAAAGACCATTGGTCGCGTCACCGAAGTCGGTGACGGTATCGCCCGCGTGTCCGGCCTTCCGAACGCCTCGGTCAACGAGATGCTCGAGTTCGAAGACGGCTCCATTGGCCTCGCCCTCAACCTCGATGAAACCTCCATCGGCGCCGTTGTGCTCGGCGAGTCGAGCGGCATCGAAGAAGGTCAGACAGTCAAGGCCACCGGTCGAATCCTTTCGATTCCCGTCGGTGACGGCGTGCTCGGTCGGGTAGTGAACGGTCTCGGCGAGCCCATCGACGGCAAGGGTCCGCTGGTCGGCATCCAGCAGCGTCGTATGGAAATCCAGGCGCCCGGCATCATGGGTCGCCAGCCGGTACACCAGCCGCTGCAGACCGGCATCAAGGCCGTCGACGCCATGACCCCAATTGGTCGTGGTCAGCGTCAGCTCATCATTGGTGACCGCAAGACCGGCAAGACCACCGTTGCCGTCGACGCCATCTTGAACCAGAAGGGCCTTGGCGTGAAGTGCATCTACGTCGCTATTGGCCTCAAGGGTTCCACCGTTGCCCAGACTGTCGAAACGCTCCGCAAGTACGGCGCCATGGACTACACCGTCGTTGTCGTGGCTCCGGCCTCTGACCCGGCGCCCTTCAAGTACCTCGCACCGTATGCCGGTTGCGCCATGGGCCAGCACTGGATGGAGAACTCCGAAGACGCGCTCATCGTGTACGACGACCTCTCAAAGCAGGCCGAGGCCTATCGTCAGATGTCGCTGCTGCTGCGCCGCCCACCGGGCCGTGAGGCGTACCCCGGCGACGTGTTCTATCTGCACTCCCGTCTGCTCGAGCGTGCCGCCAAGTTGTCCGACGATCTTGGTGCTGGCTCGCTCACTGCGCTGCCCATCATTGAGACCAAGGGTGGCGACGTGTCGGCCTACATCCCCACCAACGTGATCTCCATCACCGACGGTCAGGTCTACCTGCAGGACAACCTCTTCAAGTCGGGTATCCGCCCGGCCGTCGACGTCGGTATCTCGGTATCCCGAGTAGGTGGCGCTGCGCAGATCAAGTCGATGAAATCGGTTTCCGGCACGCTGAAGCTCGACCTCGCCCAGTTCCGTGAGCTCGAAGCGTTCGCCACGTTCGGTTCCGAACTCGACGCCATCTCCAAGGCCCAGCTTGAGCGTGGCTACCGGTTGGTTGAGTTGCTCAAGCAGCCGCTCAACAGCCCCATGCCCGTCGAAGAGCAAGTCGTGTCGGTGTTCGCCGGCACCAAGGGTTACCTCGACGACCTGCCGGTCGCCGACGTACGTCGCTTCGAGTCCGAACTTCTCGCGCACATGCGTTCGTCGCAGGCTGGCATGCTGGCAACGCTTCGTGATCCGAAGGCTTCGGTTCCCGATGCACTGGGCGATGTCGTGAAGTCGTTCAAGGCCGGTTTCAAGACCACGGCCATGGGTGGCGGCGTGAAGCCGGTTGACCCAGCCTCGGTCGACGCTGAGGAACTTGGCGACGCCGAGTCCGACAAGACCCTGGCCACGGAGTAACCATGGCTGGCGGTCAAGAACGAGCCCTGCGCTCTCGCATCCGAAGCATTCAGGCCACCAAGAAGATCACGCGCGCCATGGAGCTCATCGCGGCGTCGCGCATCGTCAAGGCCCAGCAGCGCGTGCATGCCGCCGTCCCGTATTCCGAGCAGATCACCCAAGTCGTGAAGGACTTGGCTGCGGCCGGCGGGTCTGAATCCTCCAGCCCGTTGCTGGTTGGTCGCCCCGACGTGAAAAAGATTTGTTACGTCGCTGTTGTCGCCGACCGCGGCTTGTGCGGCGGTTACAACTCTGGCGTGTTGCGCTCGGTTGAAGGCGAGATCAAGGCCGACGTGAAAGCCGGTCGTGACTACACCATCGTCACCGTCGGCAAGAAGGGCGAAGCGTACTTCCGCTTCCGTGGCTACAAGATGGCCCACTCGGTCGGTGGCTTCAGTGAGAACCCCACCTACGACCAAGCCAAAGCACTCGGTCAACGGGTTGTCGAACTGTTCGACTCGGGCGAAGTTGATTCCGTGCAACTCGTCTACACCCGCTTCGTGTCCGCCGGCTTTCAAGAAGTGGTGCTGCGTCCCCTCGTTCCTCTCGATCGTGAGTTGACCATTGGCGGCGACGGCAAAGCGGCCGAAGGTGCGGCCGCCGGCTATGAGTTTGAGCCTTCTCCCGAAGCCATCCTCGACACCCTCGTGCCCCGCTACATCGAAGCCCGTGTCTACGCGGCGTTGTTAAACGCGGCAGCTTCTGAGCACGCTGCTCGTCAGCGGGCCATGAAGGCCGCCACCGACAACGCCGATGAAATCGCCAAAAACCTCACCCGGGTTATGAACCGGGCCCGCCAGGACAGCATCACCACCGAGATCATGGAGATCGTCAGTGGTGCCGAAGCCCTCAGCGGTGACAAGAACAAGGACGCCAACGCCGTCCACGAACGCATCCTCGAATCCCTCGAAGCCTGATAGCTGGAGATAGTTGCAATGACAATGACTGAGAACGCTCTGAAGGATGGCCGGGTTGTTGCCATCGCCGGCCCCGTTATCGACTGCGAGTTTCCCCGTGGTTCGCTGCCGGAGATCAACACCGCGCTTGAGATGACCATCACGGTTGAGGGCAAGGACACCACCATGCTCGCCGAAGTGGCGCAGCATCTCGGTGACAGCCGCGTGCGTGCGGTTTGTCTCAAGCCAACCGACGGCCTGAAGCGTGGCACACCTATCCGAAACACCGGTCGTGGCATTTCCGTACCGGTCGGCCCCAAGGTGCTCGGTCACGTGTGGAACGCCTGGGGCGACGCCCTCGACGCTCCGGCTGGTTATGCCGATGACCTCGAGCGTTGGGACATCCACCGCCCAGCCCCAGCCTTCGACACCCTTGAGTCAAACGCCAAAATGTTCGAGACCGGCATCAAGGTCATCGACCTCCTCACCCCGTACCTGCAGGGCGGAAAGATCGGCCTGTTCGGTGGTGCCGGCGTCGGCAAGACCGTGCTCATCACCGAGATGATCCGTCGTGTGGCCCAGAACCACGGTGGCGTGTCCGTGTTCGCCGGTGTGGGCGAGCGCACCCGT
>JAYTKG010000337.1:0-7962 GCA_043730435.1 Acidimicrobiia bacterium
CTGGGCGTCTTCAACGCTGACGAGCGAACCGTCGATCGCAGCTTCAAACGAATCGCCGACGTCATTGGACGTGATCTGGCGAGGAATGTAATTGCCCTCATCGTCGAAGGTGCCCATCGACGGGGACGCGGTAATCAAATCGGACAAGGGGTACAGCCTTTGTTCACTAGAGGGATAGGACCCTGCAAGGTTACTCCTTTGTGGCCAAGACCAGGAATTCGGGGGTCTCGACGGTTGGTGTTTTCGGCAGGTACGCGCCAGGTTCGACGGACCACATGTCGTCTACTCTCAGCCCCTGCCCGGCAAGGAGCAACCGCAGCTCACGGGGGGTGAAACACGTCGTCCAGAGCTCGGCGGGTACCGAATTGCCGGTTTCGTCTCGGATTTCCGTGTGCTCGTGACTGACCCCGGTAACCGCGTCGAACTCGCTCTCGTTCTGGTATTTCACCCGAAAATAGGCGCTGAACGCACTCAGAGCGACCCGGCCACCGGGCTTGATGGCTCGGGTCATACCAGCGATGACTGCTTGATTTTCTTCGTCCGAACCGAGCAGACCGAACGCACCTTGGCAAAGCGAAATTGCGGCATCAAACTCGTTGTTGAACGTTAGATACCGGGCGTCGGCCCGACTGAACGTTGCCCGCTCGACAGCTGCAGTCGTTGCGATGTCTACAAAGCGTTGGCTGATGTCCACTCCGTGCACGGCTATCCCCCGCCGGGCAAACTCGTTGGCGTGACGGCCCGGCCCGCACCCGACATCGAGCACGCGCATCCCTGGCGTCAGCTTCAGCATATGGATCAGGGCGTCTACTTCCTGCGTCGTGCCCTTGGTGAACGAGTAGCGCAGATAAGCTGAGCCCATATGGTCGGCCAGCGGTTCGAACCAGTGCTCGGGCATGCCGCGACTTTGTCATAGGTGTGCATACCATCGTGCAGTGACCTTCGGCGTCGTAGCAGTTTCCATCGTCATCGTCGCCATGGCCTCGTGTGGCCAGACCATCTCGGGGTTTGGTTTCACCCTCGTGAGCGTGCCCTTCCTGTCCACGGTCATGCCTCCGCTTCAAGCCGTAAGTCTCACCGTCTTGATCAGCACCCCGCTCGCCATCATTCGTTCTAGGCGAGAATGGAAGGACGTCCACTGGCCATCGGCCAAACGCCTCGGCTTGGCCAGTCTCATTGGCATGCCCATCGGCATCGCTCTCACGTCTCACCTGCCAGACAGACCACTGCGCCTCATCATCGGGGTTGCCGTCGCGATGGCCGGCGTGGTGTTGGCCACGGGCTTTCGTATTCGGTCTGAGAGCCCCAGCGTTGATCTGATTGCCGGATTCGTCTCCGGAGTGCTGGCGACGACAACGGGCACCAACGGACCTCCACTCGTTATCGCTATGCATAGCCGTCGCGTCTCTCCGGTAATTTTCCGAGCCACGTTGGTCGTCGTCTATCTGTTCGCCAACGTCGTCAGCCTCGGCCTTTTCTGGTACTACGGCCGACTCAACGGCAGTGCCGTCAAACTGATGGGCATCACTTTTGTGCCAATGCTGCTCGGCAACGCACTCGGCACCTGGCTTGTTCCCAAGGTGGACGACCATCTCTTTCACCGCCTTATCCTCGGTCTGCTCTTCCTAAGCGCGGGTAGCGCGATCTACGGCGCGCTTCGCTGAAGATCAGCGCTCCTACAATGGAATGGTGGACGCGATTCCCCGGGAGCAGACACTGAAGGACGAACACTGCTGGGAAGCTAGTGACCGGGTGCCCGGGCGACCGCACATGACGGCGTTCCGCCAACAAATGCGACTTCACCAGGCGACGTGGCGCGAGGCGAATGGACACCCCATCGGTTCGCAACCCATGACGCCGCAGCCGGGCAAGCCAGCACGTCTGGTCGGAAGCCGGCTGCCGCTCGCATATGCCGAAGCGACCGGAGCGAATCTCCTGACGTCCGCCGCACGTGACGCGGCACGGGCACGCTTGACGACGGTTGAGCCGCAGCAAAGCATTGATCGTCAGGGACTGTGGGCCGACCTACTGTCGTCGACCGCACTCTGCTTCAACCTGTTCGGTGATTTGGCCGCCGACCTTTCACTGGCTGGCCGAGCCATCCATACATGGTGGCCGGACGCGCCCGGAACCGTGAGCGACGTTCGCTTCGAACACTCGCCCGGACGCCTCGACCTTGCGTACCTCGGCAGCCTCAGCGCGTTCACCACCGCGTTCGCAACGGATATCGGCGACGGCACGCGGGGCGTCATCGGCATCTGGGGACGACTCCACGAACGCGGCAAACGCGAAACCCCGAAGCCGATCCGCCTCGCTCACTACCGAGCCATCGCCGACCGATCAGGCGTGTTCGCACCCGAGGCCTTCGATGCCTTGAACGGAACCGACCTCACCGTGATGTGGCTCCAGCATCTCCTTGTGCTCTCTATGCTCCAACACCCGGGCGACGGGTGGGTGTGGGGACGGCTCGTCGTTGTATATCCGTCGGGCAATGTCGACTACGCGGAGGCCTGCGAGCGCTACCGCGCACTCCTGATCGATCCGTCGACGTTCGCATCCGCCACGATCGAAGACCTGCTCGATGCCGACACCCTTCCTGAAGCAACAACCGCTGCGCTGCGGGACCGCTACGTTGTAGCGTGAGTTTCCGAGCATTGACGTGGGAAAGCGGTAGCTATGGGAACCTCCAGACTTGCCTCGATAACCGCAAGGCCTCAGCCGGTGGAGTTCGACGTCGCGAAGACGGCCGTGATCGTTGTCGACATGCAGAACGACTTCGGTTCGCCACTCGGTATGTTTGGGCGCGCCGGCATCGACCTGACGGGTATTCGCGGCACCATCGCACCGACTGAGCGGGTCCTCTCCGCTGCTCGCCGTGCGGGCGTGATCGTCGTGTATCTGAAGATGGCGTTCCGGCCGGATCTCTCCGACGCTGGCGCGCCGAACTCACCAAATTGGTTGAAGCATGAACGCATGCACGCGGGCGAAGCGGTGACCGCCCCCGATGGGACGCCCAGCCGGATACTGATCCGAGACACGTGGAACACCGAGATCATCGACGAACTGACGCCTGCGCCTAGCGACGTCGTGGTGTACAAGCATCGCTTTAGCGGTTTCTTCGAGACCGACCTTGACGCAATTCTTCGAAGCAACGGAATCGAGAACCTGATCTTCACTGGCTGCACTACCAGCGTGTGCGTCGAGTCAACGCTGAAAGACGCCATGTTTCGTGACTATCACTGCTTGCTCCTTGAGGACTGCACCGCCGAAGCCATCGGAGCGGGGTCAGCGCGCACGAATCACGAAGCCACCGTGCTGGTCATTGAGTTGCTTGTCGGGTCGGTCTCAAACGCTGAGGAATGTTGTCGAGCATTGGGTGCCTCTTCAAACTCGGTTCTCGCACCATCTTCCTAAGCTACCTGCCTGCTATTCCTCCACGACCAGCGCAGCCACAGGTCCGGCGTTGTCGGTGAGCCATTGTTGCCAAAGCGGTGCGTTGCGGGTTGCGATCATTGCGGCGTCGGTGCCGTAGAGGTAGGACCAGATCGAAACACCGAACTGATCTCCGTGTCCTTCCACCGCAACAAACGCGGTACCGGGTGCTGGTTGCTCCAGCAGGAGCACTAGGCGTGTCGCGGCGCGATCGAGGACAGTCCCGGCCATAGACGGAGCTCCCTTGGCATCGAGTCGAACCGATGTACCAATGGCGGGAGCCGAAGGTATGCCCAAAGCTTCGGTGAGACGCGCCCAGGTTTCGGTGCGCGTACCGACCCACATGGCCATGAGGAGCATGGACGTCGCGGTTTGTCCCGGGAAGTGTTCGAGATGCAAACGGAGATTGGACATGAACAGTTTCCAGCCCTCAAGCATTGCATCGTACTGAGCATCCCAAGGTTCCCCGGAACCGAATCCGGAGTTCACCAGCCGGACGACGCAGGTGCCCTCACCGCGAGCTTCGATCAACCACTCGAACGCCAACCCGCCGGCGTCTTCGCCCTTATCGAACACGATCCGGCGAGGCGGTTCCCACGCTGCGACTCGCCCTTCAATCTGCATCTCAGGCCCTTCGCCAAACGACGCCGTCGCCGCTCCGCCCGTGCGTTCTTCGACCTGGTGCGGTACGTACCATGACGAGATTCCTGGTCCCGTTGCGATAGCCCGCCATACCTCCTCGGGCGTGCCGACAACCTCGACTTCGAGTTCGATCTTTCGGGAATCATCAGACATGTTCAAGCCTCCTTGGTTCCGGGGTGGGTGATCGGGCGAGGATGGGCAGCGACAATGAGCCGATGCCAACGCCCATTGGCGCTCGCCTCGTCGTGATAGCGCGCTGCGAGAGACCGGACCGATTCGGCAAGCTCTACAGTGAACGCGGCACGATCAGAAGCTGACGCGAACCGGATCTCGGTGTCGATCGTCAACGTGGCCAGCGGCTTGCGCGCTGCTGCAGCTCGTCGGGCGAGATCGGCCACCTCCCGCACGAGGCGCGCCGCAACGGCGATCAGATACTGGTTCGACATGCGATCAGTTTGCGCCGGGTTCGAGGCGTTCGCGCCCAACACTGAAGGAGACAGCACATAGGACCGCGCCGATGCCTGCACGACCCGCTCGGTTAGGCCTCGTCGTGCTCGCTCCTCGACCAAGTGGACGAGACCATGCTCCTCCAAGGTCCGCAGGTGATAGTTCACCTTTTGACGCGGCTCGCCGAGCGCTACGGCGACCGTCGACGCTGAACCCGGATCTGCGAGCGCGGCCAGCACCCTGGCTCGAACCGGATCCAAAACGACCGACGCCACCAACGGGTCATCAATCACGTCCAGATCCATCATGGTGCCATTCTCGTATTGACAGTCAAACTTGTCAATACTCGATATCACTCAGGCTGTGAGCGCAGCTCGCACTTGCTCCATGGAACCGGGGACGTCCGTCGGGTCGAAGAAGACAGTGGTGATGCCGGCTTCGGTTGCACCGTTGAGGTTGATCCGCTGGTCGTCAACGAACACGACGTCGGCCGGGTTTGGGTCGCCGAACGCGTCGAGGGCCAACAGGTACGCCTTCGGGTGAGGTTTGAGGAAGCCGGTGATCGAACCGTCGATGATGAAGTCGAACTCGCTGATGACCGTCATCGCTTTGATCCACGAAGCGTTCTGGAAGGCCTGCATATCGTTGGTGAGACAACCAACCACTCCCCCGGCTGCCTGGCGTTCACGGATCAGATCCCACATCTCCATATGCAAAAGCCGTTCACCGGGCGGCTCGAAGAAGCGGTCCATGAGCTTTCGGGTGGTGAGTCCGTACTCGGCTGCGCGGTTATGCCAGTACTGGCGCTCGGTGAGTTCGCCTCTTTGCCAGCGCACATATTCGGGGTCGGTTGACGGGTCGAAGGGCCCGGCCCACGGAAGTGGGCCGAGCGTCTTCGAAGCGTCATCCCTGAGCTCGAACGGAGTTTTCAGAACGACTCCACCGAAGTCGAGCAACAGGTGTTTCATTCTCAGTCGAGGATCGTGACGACGCCGTTGTCGCCATCGACGCGTACACGCATGCCAGTCTTGATCGACTTGGTGGCAAACGCGGTACCAGTGACGGCTGGCAGGCCGTACTCACGACACACGATGGCGGCGTGACTCATCATGCCGCCCGAGTCGGTGACGGTGCCAGCGATGCTTCGGAAGACCGGCGCCCACGATGGTGACGTGACCGGTGCAACCAGGATTTCACCGGGCAAAAGATCGGCCACCTGATCAGCGCTGGTGAGCACACGAGCAATACCTTCCACCACGCCGGGCGAAGCCGCGAAACCGCTCAGCCCACCGTCGTCGGACATGCCACCGAGCCACTTCTGCACGGACTCTGACGTGATGCCCCAGAGCATGACGGTGAAGGGTTCACTGATGACCTCGGGCGGTGCGCCGAGGGCCGGGGGTGCGTCCCACGCTTCGCAGGCGGCCATGATGCTGCGGCGCTTGGCGATCACCTTTGGCCAGTACGACGGGCCGCGAGGGGCAGCGTCAGACGACCAAGCGAACGTCATGTCGCTGAGGGCCGTTGGGATTTCGTCACGCTTCAGCATGAAGATGTCGTCGACGTCGCTCCAGAAGCCTTCCTTCATCATCACGTTGGACAGCTCGCGCATCTTGCGCCACATCACGCTGATGCCCCAGTGCTCCACGTAGAAGTTGTGGTTCTCAACGTAATGGAACACGGTGCGAGACAGGCCGAGCTTGCCTTCGAAGTTGGCCTTGTCGTCACCGTCGAGCAGGTCGGCGTACTCGCCCGCGATGCGGTCACGTTCGGCAATCAGGGCGGCCGTGGGCGTGTCGATTTCTTCGCCCTTCACCAGCTTGTCCATGTAGGTACGCATGAACGAGAACGGGATATCGAGACGCTCAGCCCACACCGCGTCGGTGTGGTAGAACGCGGTGCCGTTCGAGTAGTTGAACCACGGGTTCTGCGCGGCGTGCCACTCGGCCAGCCACTCGAGGCCGCCGGGCATGTCTGTCACACTGGCCAACGCCTCATCCACTGAACCCTGTCCGAGCGCGCCGTTCAGACCCTTGGCTACGCCTGACCGGGCCAGCTTGCGCAGTTCCTCGTCGGGACGGAACAGGTCGACCTCGATGCCGGCCACCATCTTGGCGATAGCCAGGTCGGGGATGTTCGGGAAGACCTGCTTGCAGAAGTTGAAGTAGTCGAGGTACGCCGCGTAACCGAGGTTGAGCATCTCGAAGTGCTTCTGCCACAACTCCAGTGAAAGGTCGACGAGCTGGTGGTACTCGTGCTGCAGGTCGTACACGTTCGAGCGACCAATGTGGCTGGTGACGACTTCGATCGGCACCATGTCGGGCAATGGCGCAAAGCTGATCGCTTCGAGCTTGGCGATGATTTCCTTGGCCGACACGATCCACTCGGCTTCGATGTCGTTCCAGTTGCCGAAGTAGTGCCCGGCGCGCTCCATGAAGTGATCGACTCGGGCCGGTATGTCGGCCGGGTTGGCCACACCGACCGGGGCCAGGTAGAAGTAGCCGTTCAGGATCCGGATGTCGATGCCCATGGCGGGCGGCACGATGTAGTGGCGGCTGTTGTACGAGCCGAGTGACGCAAACGCGTACTCGACCAAGCTCATGTCGAACGGCGGCATCGGCTTGGGAAGGTGGATGGCATCACGGAACCAAAAGGTTGAGTCCTCGTACTCGCGTCGCTCTTCACTGAATACCTGATGGTACGCGTAGAGGTCTTCCCATCCCTCTACGCCAGCTGGAGACTCGATATCGAACGGGCTGGCAAAACGCTTTTCTTCACTCATGATTCCCCCAGGGATTGGTTGATGGTTACTTACTCTTGTCGATGACTTTGACTGGCGTGAGCAGCGTCTTCACGATGCCCGCCATTGGGTCGACGATGCCGGTAGAAATCTGGCGCGTCTTGTTGCTCCACACGGTCTCCGGTCGGCTTTGCAGCAGATGCACGGTGCTGTTTCCGGCGTCGTCTACCGTGACGGCCCACTCAACATCCTGCGGACGACCAAAGTGCTTTTCAGCTTGCCTTGCAAGTCTGGCGACGGCCTTGATCTCTACGTCGGTGAGGCTCGGTGCAGTTGACCGCTCTTCGTCCAACGGGAGGTGCACGACATCGTTGTCGACGACCACGCACTCTTCTTCCTTGGCCGACACAGTGCGCTTTACGATTTCAAACATGACTTTGTCGACCATGTAGTTGTCGGGCGTCACCGTTCCGCTCACAACACTCTCGCCCAGACCGAAGGCAGAGTCGATCACGATGACGCTGCGGTCTCCGCTCGTGGGGTTTAGCGTGAATGCCACGCCCGCAGACTTCGGTTCCACCATCTGTTGCACGGCCACACTCATGGCGACGCCTTCGTGCGGGTAGCCATGCTCTTGGCGATACGCGATGGCCCGATCAGTGAACAAGCTGGCCCAACAACGCACCACGAAGTTCACCACA
>JAYTKG010000338.1:0-8037 GCA_043730435.1 Acidimicrobiia bacterium
CCTCATCGGGGCGACGCACGATGCCGACCACGAGATCACCCTCGGAGAAACCGCTGCCAGCGGGGGCGGCCATCACCCGGCCAAGTGACTCATGGCCGATAACCAACCGCTCGGATCCGACCGGTGCGGTGCCGTAGTCGCCGTGGCAGATCTCGATGTCGGTGCCGCACACCCCGACGCCAAGCGTCTGGACCAAGATGGGGCCGTCGGCCTCGGGCGGCTCAGGCATCTCGGTCAGCTGAGCGGAATTCGCCTGTCCGGGCAGAACGGTAAGGGCTCGCATGTCGGCAGTCTGACAGACATGGACGATCTGGTTTTAGAAGCGCTAGGCGGATTGTTTGAGCGAAGCGAGTCCGAACGCCGCGGAGCGGGAGGTGAGGAACGAGCCGGAGCACAGCAAGCGAGGCAATGCGTAGAGTCGCGGGGTGATGTCCAACCCGGAACAGCTCCGTCTGGCGACCTCAACGGAGGCGGATGCCGGCCCGTGGAAACGCTGGGGCGCGTATATGAGCGAGCGCGCCTGGGGCACCGTTCGGGAGGACTACAGCGCAACGGGCGAAGCGTGGGAATACCTGCCGCACGACCATGCCCGCAGCCGGGCGTATCGCTGGAGCGAAGACGGCCTTGCTGGCCTGTGCGACATTGGCCAGCAGCTGTGCCTGGGCCTGTCGCTCTGGAACGGTCGCGACCCGATACTGAAGGAACGTATCTTCGGGCTCACCGGCAACGAGGGCAACCACGGTGAGGACGCCAAGGAATACTGGTGGTACCTCGACGCCACGCCGACGCACTCGTGGCTCCGTTGGCGCTATCACTATCCACAAGCGGAGTTCCCCTACGCCGACCTGGTCAACACCAATCGGTCACGGCCGAGAACCGAGCCTGAATACGAACTGATCGACACCGGCGTCTTCCACGAAGATCGGTTCTGGCAGGTCACCGTTGACTACGCCAAGGCTGCTCCCGATGACATCTGTATGCGGGTGCACGTACGCAATATGGGGCCGGATGAGGCCACCCTGCACGTGCTGCCGACGCTGTGGTTTCGCAATACGTGGTCGTGGGGAGATGACGCTACGAAACCCAAAATCACGACCGATCAGAATGCAGCGACGGCCGAGCGCGGCGGCCTGAAGATGTCGTTGCATGTGCAACAAGGTGGCAAGTGGCTGGTCTGTGATAACGAGACAAATGCCCACCGGTTGTTTGGTGATGATGCGCCCTCAGCCCAGTTCCCGAAGGACGCCATCAACGACGCAGTCATCGACGGTAAGAACACGACGAACCCGGACGGCACCGGCACGAAGGCTGCTGTCCACTATCAGGTGACCGTTGCTGCGGGCGGCGAAGCCGAGTTCCGCTTGCGTCTCCAACCAATCGACGGCAACGGTGATCTCGGTGACGACTTCACCGCCACCATGATCGTTCGCGAAGCCGAGGCCGACCAGTTCTTCGCAGACCTCACTCCGCTGACCGCCTCGCCTGATGAAGCGCTGGTTCTGCGTCAGGCGTCGGCGGGAATGATCTGGGGGCAGCAGTTCTTCCATATTGACGTGGCCCGCTGGCTCGATGGCGATCCCGGTCAACCGCCGCCGCCCCATGGTCACCGCTACGGTCGCAACAGCGGCTGGCACCACCTCAATTCGGCCGATGTCATGTCGATGCCCGACCCGTGGGAGTACCCCTGGTTTGCCGCCTGGGATCTTGCCTTTCACACCGTTGCGCTCGCGCACCTCGACCCGTCTTTCGCCAAACATCAGCTGATCCTGCTGTGCCGCGAGTGGTTCATGCACCCGAACGGCCAGCTACCCGCCTACGAATGGGCGTTTGGCGATGTCAATCCCCCGGTGCACGCGTGGGCCGCGTTGCAGGTGTTCATCATCGACGGCGGTACCGACTTCGAGTTCCTTGCCCGCATCTTCCACAAGCTCACCATCAACTTCACATGGTGGGTGAACCGCACCGACCGCGACGGCAACAACGTGTTCGAGGGTGGCTTCCTTGGCCTCGACAACATCGGTCCGTTTGACCGTTCCCAGCCTCTTCCCGTACCGGGTCATCTTGAACAGAGTGACGGTACGGCGTGGATGGCGATGTATTGCCTCAATCTTTTGGAGATCGCGCTCACGCTCGCCAAGCATGATCGGGCGTACGAAGACGTGGCCACCAAGTTCTTCGAGCACTTCGCCTACATCGCCACGGCCATGAATAACTCGGGCATGTGGGACGACAACGACGGCTTCTACTACGACGCCCTCAAGTTGCCAGACGGCCTGGCGCGGCCTTTGCCGGTGCGGTCGATAGTCGGGCTCATTCCGCTGTACGCGGTGATGGTGATCGATAGTTCCGTTCTCAACGATCTGCCCGAGTTCCGTCGCCGCGCCGAATGGTTCATCAGTAATCGCCCCGAGTACTGCCAGGCTGTCGCTCACGTGAAGGGCATGACCATGACGCCGGGTGATCCGCTCATGCTGTCCCTGGTTTCTACCGACAAATTGCGGCGCATTCTTGACCGCATGCTTGACCCGGCCGAGTTCCTTTCGCCCCACGGGGTGCGCGGTCTGTCGCGCTATCACGCTGAGCATCCATTCCGGTTCGAAGCGGGTGATCGGTCATCGGTTGTCAACTACGAACCGGGCGAGTCGGTCAGCGGTTTGTTCGGTGGAAACTCCAACTGGCGCGGGCCGGTGTGGATGCCGGTCAACGTGCTGATCGTGCAAGCGCTTCGTCAGTTCGCCATCGGGTTGGGTGATGATTTTACGCTTGACCACGACGTCACGCTGGATGGCGCAGCCGAAGATTTATCGCAACGACTGACTGGATTGTTCCTTCGTAATGGCGATGCCCGTCGCCCAGTATTCGGCAGCGAGGACCGTTTCGATTTCGGGGATGCGTGGCGTGATCACGTACCCTTCCACGAGTACTTTCATGGGGACACCGGGGCCGGGCTCGGTGCGTCCCATCAGACCGGATGGACCGGCCTGGTAATCGACCTCATCAGGAGACGCCGGCGATGATGTACCGCTTCGGGCCCCAGATCTGCAGCAATCTGCAGGCAGCGAGCCAGCGTGAGTGGCTGGTGACCGATGGGCTCGGCGGCTACGCGATGGGTACCGTGGGTGGCCTGCGGACCCGCCGTTACCACGGACTGTTGGTGGCGGCCATGAAGCCACCCGCCGACCGGATGCTTGGCCTCGCATGCATTGACCCGGTCGTCGTGATCGGCGACACCCGTTACCGTCTCGGCACGCACGAGTGGGAGAGCGGCGCTCTCGAGCCAACCGGGTACCGCAGCATGACTCGCTTCGAAGTCGTCGACGGTTTGCCGCGCTGGTACTGGGCGGTGGGCGGTGCGGTGTTGTCGGCGCAGCTCGCTATGCAGCACGGAACCAACGTGGTCGGCCTCCACTATCGACTTGAGCAGTCCGATGGTCCGATCACGCTCGAACTCGAACCGCTTGTCACGTGGCGAAGCGTGCACAGTGAACGTACCGCCGACGGTAACACCCTCCAGCTGGCCCACTCCGACACGGGAGTTGTCGTGGACGATGCCTTCCGCATCCGTGGCACCGGCTGGCAGCCCGGAGGCGCCTGGTACTACGACATCCACTACCGGGAGGAAGCAGCCCGCGGCCTGAACAGCCGAGAAGATCTCATGTCGGCCGGAAAGTTCGTCGTCGAACTCAACGCAGGCGAAGCAACCGAGGTTGAGGCCTGGTCCGGTGACCTCACCACGTTGCCCCCGGGTGCATCGGACATCATCCACGGCGCGCAACTTCGATCACGCGAACTGGCCAGATCGGCACGCTGCTATGACGATCTCGATCGAAGCCTCGTGCTCTCAGCCGACCAACACATCACCGTCGGCGCTCACGTCGTGGCCGGCTATCCCTGGTTCGGCGAATGGTCACGCGACTCGCTGATTTCGTTTCGCGGTCTTTTCCTGGAGACGGGCCGAATCGAGGAAGGTCGCACCCTGCTGCTCCGTCTATTGGGCGAGGTTGAGTACGGTCTGTTGCCGAACACTTCTGATACCGGTCAGCGTGAGTTCAACTCGGTCGACGCGCCGCTCTGGCTGTTCCAGGCGGCCTACCGGCATGTGCAAGCCACGAACGATATCGACTTCGTCCGCACAGCAGTTCCGGTCCTCGCTCGCATCATCAACTCGTATGTGGCGGGCACCACGTTCGGCATCGGCGTCGATCCCGTCGACGGCCTCGTGCACCAGGGCGCACCGGGTGTTGCGCTCACATGGATGGATGCCCGCATTGATGGTCAACCGGTCACGCCCCGCACCGGAAAACCGGTAGAGGTAAACGCGCTTTGGATCAGCGCGCTCGCCATCATCAGTCACCTCGCTCATCGCATCGGCAAGACCGTTCCCAACACCCGCTTGGAGAAGACCGCACGTCAGTCGTTTGCCCTCTATGGCGCCATTGGTGGTGGCCTAACCGACGTGCTTGACGGACCCGCTGGACACGACCGGACGCTTCGTCCCAATCAGCTGCTGGCAGTCAGCCTCCCGTTCCCGGCGTGGGCGAACGCGAAGGCCGTGGTCGAGGCTGTTCAGCCGCTGGTGACGCCCATCGGATTGCGGTCGCTTGCGCCGTCTGATCCGGCCTACCGGGGCATGCATCGGGGGAACTCCGCCGAGCGTGACGGCGCCTATCACCAGGGCACCGTGTGGCCCTGGCTGATCGGTCCCTATGTGGATGCGGTGCGCGTGGCGGGCCTCAACAAACCGGGCATGGTGGAGGGCCTTGAGGACCACATTCCGATCTGGGGGATTGGTTCCGTTTCTGAGACGGCCGATGGCAATGCGCCGTTCAAAGCAACCGGCTGTCCCTTCCAGGCGTGGTCGGTGGCCGAAACACTGCGTACCCGTCGAAGCCTGCGCCTCGATCCAACTGGCTAACCTGCGCTGATGCTCGCGGCGGTTCTCTACGATGTCCACAACCTTCGGTTGGAGCCGCAGCGTTGCCACTTTGCCGGCCTCGGTCAACATCTTGGTCTACGGCCTTACCGGCCCGTTTGCGGCGGCGCTCACGGTCCGTTTTGGCCTTCGAACCGTTGTGACCGGCGCGCTGGCTGCCGTGGCGACCGGCGCGTTGCTGGTCACCCAGTCAACCCATCCGTGGCATCTCGTGATCGCGTGGGGAATCATCGTCGGCGTGGGCATGGGGTGCATGGCCACCGTGCTGGCATCAACCGTTGCCGCCGCATGGTTTGTCGAGAAGCAGGGCATGGTGACGGGCCTGCTGGTTGCCGCTGGCACCGCTGGGCAATTGGTGTTCATTCCGACAAATCGCTTGTTGGTGCAATCGTTCACCTGGCGGGCCGCCGCTTTTGTGATTGCATCTGCAACCATCTGCGCCATTCCACTCGTGGTGCTGTTCATCCGCAACAAACCAGAGGACAAAGGACTCACCGCGTTGGGCGCGCCCGCCGGTTGGCAGACACCTCCTCGGCCTGACCACCCGATCCGCCTGGCGTTTCAGGGCCTGCGGGATGCGTCCCGTTCGGGCATCTTCTGGATCCTCGGCGGCAGCTTCTTCGTGTGCGGGGTGTCCACGAGCGGCCTGGTGCAGATGCACTGGTTCGAATCCACCGGCGACCACCACATCGCGAAGGCGACGGCCAGCACGTTGCTGGTCGGCATTGGCGTCTTCGACCTCATGGGGTCGTTGGCATCGGGTTGGCTATGTGACCGTGTCGACCCTCGTCGGCTGCTGTTTGCCTACTACGGCATGCGCGGCCTCTCACTCCTCATGCTGAACCCAGGTCCTCGACCTGGGTGCTACGAACCCCGCACTCTTGGTCGTGCTGATCTTCTACGGCCTCGACTGGGTGGCAACAGTGCCGCCGACTATCAAACGAGCCGGCGTTGGTCTGAACGTTCGTGGGCTCAGTACCCCTACGGCACCTTCGGACAGGCCACCTGGATTGGAGCCCCCTCGTTACCCGCATGGCCTAGCCGCATCTTCGGGTCGCCCTGTGCGAGGCCGATCCGAGGATGCGCCATTTCCAACCCCTCGGTGAGGGAACATGGAGCATGCACAAGTCAGGACCGGCCGCACCGACCGACCTGGCGCGTCGCGCCCGAAGTCGGATGTATCGCCGCCGTCGGATCGGCGTGGCCATTGCCGGTGTTGTCGCCGTCGGGGGAGTTGTTGCTGCCGTTCGGTCTTCGACAGGTCGAACGACGGTTGGTATGACGACGACGACCGTGATTGCCGAGGCTCCGACTACCACGACCAATCCGCCATCAACGGTTGTAGCAACAGTCCCCGCGTCCACCAGTTCAGCCGTTACCTCGCCTGTCTCTCGGGACGTCGCTGCGTATCGGCTCATCACCCGCCGAGATGGCGACCTTGAGGAAACAACGGTCGGTCGAAGTGGAGCCGTTACCACCAAGGTCGTGGCCAGGCTACGCGATGTACTCGGTGCGACTCCGGTCTTGTACAGCACCAAAGACCACGTGCTGGTGACGTATCTCGGGCAGGTCACGGTCTACGACCCGGCGACGTGGGCCCCGCCTGTCGATGCCGGGACATATGCGAACCTTGGCCTCGTCGTCACCGAGCGAGGGTTCTGGGCAGCCACGGAGAATGGCGCAACGTGGCAGCTGCATGACTGGTCGGGCCAACCGGTCGGTCCGGCTGTGGCGACCAAGGCGCAGGTGACGCTTCCGATCGGACCCGCGGGCGACGGTGTTGCCCTTCTGGTGAAGGAGACCTTCGAGATCCTGATTGCAGAACCAGCTGGCGTGCGAGTCAGTGGCGTCGGGCGCCCCATTGCGGCCAACGGGACCCATCTCGCGTATCAAGCCGAAAGTGGCGACATCAATATCGTCAACGTGCAGACCGCGGCGGTGAACGTCATCAGCAAACCGCCCGACATCGGCCCTGCGCAGACCCTTGGCTCGGGCGCATTCTCGCCGGACGGCTCGCAACTTGCGGTCGCGTTCTCCGACAACGCCGAGCCGTACACCGGTCGTGGCGTGCTGGTCGCACCGATCACGGGAGGTGCCGGTCAGACTTTTCCTGATCTCGTCGGCTTCGGCGTCCATTGGAGTGTGGACGGGACCGCGTTGGTCATTACCGGCGAAGACAAAGCGATCCGGTATGACCTCGCCGCTGCGTCGTCTCAACCGATCGATATTCAGGCTCAGAACGGCGTCGCGGTACTCGGCCCCTGAGGGGCTGCTGAGGTCGTCAACCCGGACGGGCGCAGACCAAAACACCCGTCGCAGCTGCCCCACCTCACCTCATCGGAACGGGCAATTTGCTCGGTAGTCTCGTGAGTGACGGGGGGTGACCGAATCGGTATCAGCGTGTATCTGATTGGATACGTGCGCAAACGGAATCGGTTAGGGGCGGCGGGGTGGGCCGGGGCCGCGCCGGACCGCGACGTTCTCAAACGCGCGAAACTACGGCTATGACCACCACCGACAAGCCTGTGATCTCGTTTCCAACACCGCCCGTGTTCGCCACGGTGGAAGAAGAGCGTCGCCACCGCAAAGAGCGCCTGGCGGGTGCGCTGCGCATCTTTGGCCGATTCGGCTTCGGCGAGGGCGTGGCTGGTCACATCACCGCTCGTGATCCCGAGTTTCCCGATCACTTTTGGGTGAACCCGTTCGGCCGCAGTTTCCGGCACATCAAGGTCAGCGACCTCATCCTCGTGAACCACACGGGCGAAGTAGTGGAGGGAAGCCGTCCGCTCAACCGAGCGGCGTTCGTGATCCACGCCGCTATTCACGCAGCCCGGCCCGACGTGATTGCCGCCGCGCACGCCCATTCGGTGAACGGCAAAGCGTGGTCGTCACTCGGTCGTCTGCTCGACCCCATCACGCAAGACGCGTGCAGCTTCTACCAGGACCACAGCCTGTGCACCGAAGGCGGCGGAGCGGTTGCCTTCGAACTCGATTCGGGTAAGGCCATCGCCGATGCACTCGGCAGCCACAAGGCCGTCATCCATCAGAACCACGGCAACATCACCGTTGGTCAAACGGTGGACGAAGCGGTGTGGTGGTTCGTC
>JAYTKG010000339.1:0-1822 GCA_043730435.1 Acidimicrobiia bacterium
TCAGGTTCTGCGCCGTCCAAGGCTTCGCCGGGGAACACGTGCGCGGCGCATGACATGACCAGCACAGCGTCGGTCAACGCAGACTTTTCGAGCAGCGAACCACCCCAGCGCACGCGGGTCAATGCCAGCGTTCCGTCCTCGGTGACTGCACCAATCTCACAGACATTGGCGGCGAACGCGGCATCGGCAACCGCCGCAACATGCGCCAGCACCTCGTTGCCGCGATCGGTACCGGTGGCGACCACCGCCACGGCCGCCAGTGAAGCCGAAACCTGGGCGACAACATCTCCCCACGCCTCGGGGGCGTAGTCGCTGAGGTCGTTGTGATGAACCTGCACCACCGTGGCCACTCCGTGTGACCCAAGGCCAGCCGCGAGCGAGTCGGCACGGGCACCAACCAGCACGGCCGCAACCGAGGAGCCAACCCCGGCCGCAACGAGCGCACGAGCAAAGCCGATGGCCTGATACGCCGTATCGGCCACTTCGCCGCGGTCATGTTCGATCACAACCAATACCTGGCTCATAGCAAACCCAATTCTTCGAGCAGATCAACAATCGCCGGCGCCGATTCAGGACCGGAACCGAGCAGCGTGGTGTTAGTGACCTGTTCCGCTGCGTTCTCAAACTGCAACGTCGCCAAGCCGCCGCACGGCACAGCAGATTCCACCACTGCCACCTCGACCTTCTTGCTCTTCAATCGGCCTGGCAGTGTGGGATAGCGAGGAAGGTTCAACCCCTCCTTAACCCCGAGCGCAGCGGGCAACGGCAGTTCGTAGACCTCAAACCCGGACGCACTTTCACGGTGGACCGTGACCACGTGGTCGCCAACGGCGACTGACTTGATGCCATTGACGATCGGTCGGCCCAATGAACGAGCGACGCGCACGCCGACCTGAAACCCTCCGGAGTCGGCCGACTCATTACCGAACAGCATCAGGTCGAACACTCCGTCAGCCGCTTCCAACGAACGGATGGTCTCGACCAACGCCCCCGCTGTGGCCTGGGGATCAAGATCACCACCGCCGACCAATGCCGGGTGGGTGATATGTACGGCACGGGCAACGCCTACCGATACCGCATAACGCAACTGCTCCTCGGCTTCGGGTGCGCCAAGAGTCAATACCGTTACTGAACCACCATGGTTCTCGACGAGCAGGATTGCCTCCTCCACCGCGCACTCCTCATGAGGACTGGTGGTGAAACCCAGGTTCTTGGTGTCAATCCCTGAATGGTCGGCCGTCAAGGTGATACGCGCACCAGGTGCGGGCACCCGTTTCACGCAGGCCAAAATGCGCAGCTCGCCCACGAGTATTAGGCCTTCATCCGGGCGTCGGTTGGATCAAACACGGGAGTGGAACCGGCCGAGACAACCTTGATCGGGAACGTCTGATTCATATAGTGCACGAGTAAGTCGGTGCCATCGACGGCCAACGCCGGGGGGAGGTAGGCCATCAGCAAGAACTTGCCGTACGCGGGACCGGAACCTGCCGTAGTCACGGTTGACACGCGACCCTTACTGTCGACAATGCGCTCGCCGTCCAGCGTCAGGATGGTCTCGCCGCCCGTCATATAGCGCTTCATCCCGTCGACAGCTGACAGGTGATCTTCGACCGAGAGGGTGCACATGATCGCTGCCGGGCCATCTTCGCGGGCCTTCAGGTAAGCGGCCTTGCCAACGAAGTCGGCCGACTTGACCTTCGCCCGGGCCAGCCCAGCTTCGACCACCGTGTACTCGCCGTCAAGTTCGGCGCCCATCAGGCGATAACCCTTCTCCAGTCGGCCCGTGGTGCCATACACACCAGCGCCGACCGGCACGATGCCG
>JAYTKG010000340.1:0-3554 GCA_043730435.1 Acidimicrobiia bacterium
TTGGTAGAAGAGTTCGGTCACGATAAGGACAAACGGTAAAACGACGGCGAACAGTGCCAGCACGTTTGGTCTTCCATGGGAGAGGTACGCGTAGGCGACAATGATCGGATCGTGGACGAGGACGAGCGAAAGCGCTCGACTGCCGACATACAGCACGACCCGATTGGAGAGCACCGTGGACCATTCGTTCGACGTGATGGTGAGGCACATCGCAAGAACCGCTGCAGCGACCACAGCGAGGTTGTCGACGCCGATCATCAGCCTGCCGCTTGCGCTTACTCCCAGACCGTGCCTCGTCCAACGCCACGTTCCCAAAGCAATCGTGAGCACCGAAGCAACGGCGGCTCTTTTACCCTTGAACAACCTGGTGGCCGCAAGGCGGCGGCTCAGATCATCCCAATTTATGGCCGCCATGACGCCGAGACCGAGGACAGCCATGATGACCGCTGATTGATGCTCACCCGCCAGGAACACGACAATGCCCAGAGCCCCAAGCGCTATCTGCTGCAGATGAAACCTTCGCAGCAGCAGGGCTACGTACATCCACACCGGGAAAGAAAGCGAGAACAGGACCAGCCAGCGGATGAACCACAGCACGCTGTTGGAACCGACCCCGGAGCGAACCACGAACACCACGTCACCGATGAGATCGTGTCGACTCATCCGCGCTGGATGCTGGGAGACCCACGGGGTCGGAACGCTGATGATCCCGCGGGGAACGATGGCGATGGTCACCAGCGCAAACCCAAGCGCGGCCCACACCAGGAGAAAGAGGCGGATCACCCGTACGTAAAACTGCGGCCAGGACTCGGCAATGGAAACAGTCCAGGATCGGGCGAGCAGCAGGCTGCTGGACAGTAGAAAGAGCAAGATTGCTTCCTCGCCGGCCCAGATACCGTGCAGCGGGGTGAAGCCGAGCCACCAAGCTGCGCTGCCCTTGGACACGGCGGGGGCGTCAGAGTAGACGAATTCCAAAGCAGGCACGCTCCGCAGCAGGTGATGGATCACCACGACAAACGCCGCCACACCACGCAATCCCTCGAAGCTTTTTGCTCGCACGTGCAAAGAATATGCACGGTCCGGTATGCATACGTGAGGCCAACCGCTTTCCAGCTGCGGCCGGCGTACACGCCCCGGGGGCTTCGCCCGGATCATGACGCAACCCGATGGTCGAGACGTCTGCCGCTACTCCGCTGCTTCAGCGAGGGCTTCGGAGAGGGTCGGATGGACCAGCAGGCTTTCCAAGACGTCGGGCACGCGGAGATTGGCGGTGCACGCCAATGCGATCACACTGATCAGTTCGGCGGCGTGGCGACCGACGATGGAACCACCCAGCACGACCCCTGTCGCCGGATCGGAGAGGATCTTTACGAAGCCACGGGCGTCGTTGTTGATCAGGGCCTTTGCGGACGCCGAGAAGGGCAGCTTGGTGGTGCGGATCTTGCGACCCTCGGCAAACGCCTCGGCCTCGGCCAAACCGACATCGGCGATTTCCGGTTCAGTGAAGATGGCCGACGCGGCCTTGTCGTAGTCGAGGTGGCGATGCTCGATGGTGTGTAGACCCATGACGTGCTCGGCCACCTTGCGGCCCTGCATGGATGCCACCGACGACAGCGGTAGCTTCCCGCTGACGTCGCCGGCGGCATAGATATGCGACACGTTGCTCTGACAGTGGTGACCGATGGGAATGTAGCCCCACTTGTCGGCCTCGACTCCGGCCGCTTCCAGGTTGAGCATTTCGCTGTTCGGCACCGAGCCAATAGCGAGCAGCGCGTGACTGCCACGAACGACTCGACCGTCATCACACTGAACGAAGACGCCGTCCCCCTCCAGCTCTATGGCCTTGGCCTTTGCGCCTTTCAACAGCGTGACTCCCCGGGCCAGGAACTCGGCTTCGAGCGCAGCGGCCACTTCGGGGTCTTTGTTCGGTAGCACCTGTTGGCGGCTGACGACGAGCGTTACCTTCGACCCGAGTGACGTGAACATATGGACGAACTCCACGCCCGTCACGCCGGAGCCGATGACGACGAGATGCTCCGGAAGAATCTTGGGCGGGTAGCAGTCACGGGTAACCAGGATGCGGTCACCGTCGGACTGGCAGAAGTCAGGAATGCGAGGGCGACTACCGGTGGAGATGAGCACGGCGTCAGCAGGCACTCGGCTCACGGTGCCGTCGATCTCGGTGACTTCCACCTCGTGCGGGCCGACCATGCGCGCCGTCCCCTTCATCATGCGCACCTTCTGGCTCTCGAGCAGCCGCACGGTGGATGACGACAGTTTATTCACGATGCTGTCGACGCGGGTCTTCAGGCTCTCCATGTCAATGTGGGCGCTTTCGTCATCGGCTAGGCCCATGCCGCCGAGGCGTCGACTGAAGCTGAGCGCACCACCCGTGGCGATCATGGTTTTGGATGGAATGCAGTCCCACAAGTGCGCCGCGCCGCCAACGATGTCACGCTCGATCATGGTGACCTGGGCACCCAAACGGGCTGCGTGAGTGGCCGCCATGTTGCCGGCAGGACCACCACCGATGATGACAAATCGCAAAGACACAACAGGATCGTATGGCATCGCCGTCGAAAGGACGTGGAGCGGCAGGGTGCGGCCCGCTAGCGTCGGCTCCCGTTATGGCCGACGAAGAGACCCCTGACCCCACTCCTACCTTTGAAGATGAGGCGGCCCAACACTCCAAGCTGGCCGAAGAAAAGGCGCTGCGCTACGCCAAATTGAGTGCACTCGAAGCCGCTGGCACCAATCCGTATCCGCATCGCTTCGACCGTTCCGCCACGCTGGCCGAAATCCGCGCCGAGCACGGAACACTTGTCGCAGGCAGTGAGACCGGGGTACGCGTGTCCGTGGCGGGGCGCATGATGTTGCGTCGTGACACCGGCAAGTTGATCTTTGCCCAGCTGAAGGATCGCTCCGGTGAGATCCAACTGTTCGTCTCGAAGGGTGTGCTTGGTGACGTGCCGTTCGCTCGGTTCAAGGATCTCGACCTCGGCGACTGGATCGGCGCAACAGGTTTGTTGATGTCCACCAAGACCGGCGAGCTCTCGGTGAAGGTCGACGGATTCGAGTTGTTGTCCAAAGCGGTGCGCCCGCTGCCGGACAAGTGGAAGGGGCTGACCGATACCGACACGCGGTATCGACAGCGCTACGCCGACCTCATCGTCAATGAGGACGCTCGTCGTGCGTTCGAAGTGCGCCACGGCATGATCTCGTCGTTCCGTCGCACGCTGGCTGCCAAGGGTTTCATCGAGGTGGAAACGCCGGTTCTGCACGTGGAGCCGGGCGGCGCGCACGCTCGCCCGTTCATCACCCATCACAACACGCTCGACATGACGCTGTATCTGCGCATCGCACTCGAACTGCACTTGAAACGTTTGATCGTCGGTGGCATGGAGCGGGTGTTCGAGATCGGGCGCATTTTCCGCAACGAGGGCATCAGCACTCGCCACAATCCAGAGTTCACCATGATGGAGCTTTACCAGGCGTTCGTTGACTACACCGAGATCATGGACCTGACCGAGGAACTCATCGTGACCTCTGCTCGG
>JAYTKG010000341.1:0-5199 GCA_043730435.1 Acidimicrobiia bacterium
GGACGGCGCCCATCTCATAGGTGGGGTAGGCAACCGCCGGAAACAGCACGACGTTACGGTCAGGGGTACGTAGCTTCAGGTAGCCGGGCGTGGATGCGACGAACTCTTTGGTGCCGATGCACGCCGCGATGTCGGCCGTGGCGATGTTGATGTCGAAGCGACGCTGCATCCACGCGGCGGCGGCCTGGCGCAGCGGGTCGGAGCCGATACTGGCCGGATAGCCTCGCTCGGCATTCGATGTCGACAGTGCCGAGACGACCGACGCCAGCGGCGGGTCGCAGGGCGTTCCGATGGAAAGGTCGACCACTCCCCCGTCATGCAGCGCAGCTTTCGCCTTGCTGGATTCGAGCCGATCGTAGGGATACGGCGGGGGAACAAAACCTTGGGCCATGGGTTCAGCTTTTCAGGTGGCGAACGATGGCGCCGATTCCTGTTCAGCCAGCGACGGGCGTGACGACGAACGGCGCCAGCTTGCCCGCCGACGCCCGCTCAAGCCGGGCCTGCACGCGCACACCATTGTCCTCGTGGCTGGACATGATGACCTCGCCTTCGCGGTGGATGGCCGCCAGGATGTCACCGCGCTCGTAGGGCACGAGCAATTCGGTGATCTGAGCCATAGCCCGCAAGCGATCGGTAACGGTCTGGAGGAAGTCCTCGATACCGGTGTTGTGTTGCGCCGAAATGGCGACCGAGCCGGGGTGCAACTCAACCAAACGCTTAGCTTCGAGCGGGTCGACGTCACTCTTGTTGAACACCAGCAGCTCGGGAACGTGCGACGCGCCAATTTCCTGCAGCACATCACGCACCGCATCGATCTGCCCATCGGGATCGGCACAGCTGGAGTCGACCACGTGCACCAGCAGATCGGCCTCCGTGGTGAGCTCAAGCGTGGACTTGAACGCTTCCACCAGGCCGTGGGGAAGGCGACGCACGAAGCCGACGGTGTCGGTCATGAGGACCGTTTCACCACCGGGCAGATTGAGGCGGCGGGTGGTTGGGTCAAGCGTGGCAAAGAGCCGATTTTCAACCAGTACTCCGGCGTCGGTCAGTCGGTTCAGCAACGTAGACTTGCCCGCGTTGGTGTAGCCCACGATGGAGACAGCAGCCTGCCGGGTGTTGTTGCGCTGCTTGCGTTGAAGCTGCCGCACATGCTGCAAATCAACTAACTCGCGCTCCAGCCGGTTGACCTTGTTCATGATGCGGCGACGATCGCTCTCAAGCTGGGATTCACCCGGGCCGCGGGTACCGATACGGCCTTCCTGCTGGGAAAAGCCACTGTTCAGGCGGCGCAAGCGGGGCAGCCGGTAGCGCAATAGTGCCAACTCGACCTGGGCCTTGCCTTCGAGCGTGTGGGCGTTCTGGGCGAAGATGTCGAGGATGACGGCGGTGCGATCGATAGCAGTTCGCCCGAGGATCTTTTCGAGGTTGTACTGCTGGGCTGGGCTGAGTTCGTTGTCGAACACGACGGTGTCGGCATCGACCTGCAGACACATTTCACGCAGCTCCTCCACCTTGCCTTTTCCGATGAAGGTGGCGGGGTCGGGGTTCTGGCGGCGTTGCAAGAGACGTCCGACTTCATCAGCACCAGCGGTGTCGATGAGCAGACCGAGTTCGTCGAGACTGGCTTCGGTTTCGTGCTCACGATGCGGTGCGATGGTGACGCCGACGAGCACGATCTTTTCTCGTATCGCCCGGTCGATCAGGGTGGCGCCGAGAGCTTGGTTATACGGCATTAGACCTCGACGGTTGCAGTAGCGATATAGGTGGTTGGACCGATGAGCACGAGCTCACTGCCGAGACGTACCTTGGCATCTCCGCCGTCCATGTGCACGGTGATTTCGCAGGTGCCCGGCGCAACAAGACCCCACTGCGCGGCAGCGTAGGCCGCAGCCGTGGCACCGGTACCGCACGCCTCGGTGATACCGGCGCCCCGTTCGTGGACGCGCATGGTGATGGCGTCGGGCTCAGGCCCGGCCTGGATCAGTTCGAGATTCAGGTGAGGCACGAGCGCGCCAGCCTCGGCCAGGTCGACGGCATGCACGTCGTCGGTGGCGACCACGCTGTGCGGATTGCCAAGGCTGAGATGCAGCACGGGACGACCCGGGTCGAGTTCGAGCGCGTGCCAGTTGCCAGGGACGGGAAGCGGCGTGGCGGCGCCCATGCTCACGCTGGCATCGAGCGTGTCTGGGTCACCGGTGGCCCACATCTCAACGAGACGCTCGCCGGCATCGGTCAGGATGCGCAGCGGGGCGAGACTTTCACGACGGCGAGCGACCGACTGAGCAAAACAGCGGATGCCGTTGCCGCTCATTTCCGCTCGGCTGCCGTCTGCGTTGTAGAGCGTCATGCGAGCGTCATAGCCGTGGGCGTCTTCAACGACGAGAAGCCCGTCTGCACCGACGCCACGTCGCCTATCGCACACCTTGCGGGCCAGCGAGGGCAAGTCGACGTTGGGCGGGTTGTGTAGCACCAGGAAGTCGTTGCCCAGGCCGTGATGTTTGGCCAGCGTGACAATCATGCCGCGGCCGCTTGCGGTGCGGAGTGCTGGCAGCGGGCTGATATGCGGGCGACTGTCACGATCCCACCATCGTACCGAGTGTGCGCTGAGATGCGATGTCGGTTTCTACGCATCCAAGGCCTGCAGGACGGCCGGAAGCGCTTCACTCGAATCTTCGGTGAGGTCGACCCACTGGATGCGGGGGTCGCGACGGAACCAGCGTTCCTGTTTGACGGCGAACTGTCGAGTGCGCAGTTTGATGGTTTCCACTGCCTCATCGAGCGTGGTCTGCCCATCGAGATGGTCGAGCAGTTCCTTGTAGCCTAGAGCCTGCTGGGCGTTGCGGGACATGTTGGCTCGACCGATGCTGGCGACCTCGTGCAGAAGTCCCTGGGCCATCATGTCGTCGACGCGTTGGTCGATACGCGCTCGGAGAGTGTCACGGTTCCAGCGGAGGCCGATCTGGGTGGTGTCGATTGACGGATAGGCATCCATACCCGGTCCGAACGACGAGAACGGCTGGCCGCTGCCGACGCACACTTCGAGGGCGCGAGCAATGCGACGACGATTGCCTGAATCGATCTTGGCTGCGGCTCGCGGGTCGAGCAGTTCGAGTTTGGCGTAGAGGCCGGCGAGGTCGGGTTCGCTTTCGAAGGTGGCGCGTAGGTCGAGCCACTCCCCCGGTGGTTCGAACCGGTCGAGCATGGCACGAAGGTACAGGCCGGTTCCGGCCACGAGCAGGAGCGGTCCTTTTGCCGCGACCCTCGCATGGTCGTAATGCTCGACGAACCGCACGACGGTGAAGTCTTCGATGGGGTCAGCCAGATCGAGCCCGTGATGGATGACCTCGGCCCGATCGTTGCCTGAGGGTTTGGCAGTGCCGATGTCCATGCACCGGTAGACCTGCATTGAGTCGACGGCCACGATCTCGGTGCCGGGTCGGGCGTGGGCGGCGGCCATGGCCAGGGATGACTTCCCGGACGCGGTGGAGCCGACAATGGCGACGGTCACAAAGAGAGAACGGGAATCCGGGTGCGATGGGCGGGAACGTGGGTGACCTCAAGGAAGCGGCCCATGAGGTGGTGCGGTCCGGCCTCGGTAACCTCGATGGTGGCGTAGGTACCGACCCGAAGGATCTGGTCGTGGCGGAAGTGGAGCAGCTTGTTCTGGCTGGTGCGACCGCTGGTGACGGTGGGGTCCTTCTTGCTGGGGCCTTCCACCAACACTTCTTCGATGCGACCGATGCGAGCCTGATGCTTAGCCAGCGCGCTGCGCTCGATGACGATGCGGAGACGATCAAACCGTTCTCCGACGACCTTGGGATCGACAAACTCATCGACCCGTTCGGCTGCTTCGGTGCCGGTACGGGGCGAGTAGATGAACGTGTAGGCGTAGTCGTACTCGGCGGTGGCTGCGACCTTCAGGGTCTGTTCGAAGTCTTCATCGGTCTCTCCGGGAAAGCCGACGATGATGTCGGTGGAGATAGCCAGATCGGGAACCGAGGCACGGGCCTCAGCCAGCTTTTGCAGGTAGCGCTCGGCGGTGTAGCCGCGATGCATGAGGGCCAATACCCTGTCGCTGCCCGACTGCAGCGGCAGGTGCAAGTGGTTGCAGACCGTCAGAATTTCGGCCATGGCCGCGACGGTCTCGGTGCGAAAATCTTTGGGGTGAGGTGACGTGTAGCGCACCCGACGGATGCCGGGCACGGCGCCGACGGCATGGAGCAACTCGGAGAACAATGGGCGGAGCTTGGCAGTGTCGTCGCCACCTTGGCGAGCGGTGAGCTGCAGGTCACGGCCGTAGGAGTTCACGTTCTGACCGAGCAGCGTAACCTCGGTGACTCCCTCGGCGACCAGACGCTCAACTTCGTCAACAATTTCAGCGAAGGGGCGGCTGATCTCGACGCCACGAACGGAAGGCACGATGCAGAAGGCGCAGTTGTTGTCGCAGCCGATCTGGATGGTGACCCATGCGTTGTAGCTTGTCTCGCGCTTGGCTGGCAGCGCGGACGGGAACATGGCGTGATCGTCGAGAACGGCTTCGTCGAGGATCTCGGTGACCGGTCCGTGCGTGCGGGCCGAGCCGACCAGTTCCGCGGCGCGGTGCACATTGTGCGTGCCGAGCACGACGTCGACGTACGGCGCTTTGCTACGGACGAGGTCGCGGTCCTTTTGAGCCAGACAGCCAGCGACGACGATCTGACGATCTTCTTTTTGACCTTTCCAGGTCTTGAGGTGACCGAGCGTGCCGTAGAGCTTGTTGTCGGCGTTTTCGCGGATGCAGCAGGTGTTCAGAACGATGACATCGGCCTCTTCCTGCGACGCGGCCTCGACCAGGCCGTCGGCAGCGAGCAACCCCGAGATTCGTTCGGAGTCGTGCTCATTCATTTGGCACCCAAAGGTGCGCACGACATAGCTACGAGTCACAGTTGACCACTCTACCTGCGCGGTCCGGCAGTTCACGGTGTCGATTTCAGACATCGCCTACCGGCAGAACCGGCAAAGGGCGGGTTCCGGATCTTGACCCGGCCACACCGCCGTCAGGAAGGCGATGTGGCCGGAGAATACGATCAGGCGAGTGAGATAGGCACTTCGTCTTTGGCGGAGAAGGTGTCTTCTTCCACCTTGTCACCGAGGCCGGCCGCGTTGCGGACCCGCTCGGAAATCTCCACCATGACCTCAGGATTGTCGATGAGGAACGTC
>JAYTKG010000342.1:0-7797 GCA_043730435.1 Acidimicrobiia bacterium
TTCGGTCAAGCGATTCCGGACGGGCGACACCGTCACATTGCGTCTGCACTACCACGCGGACAAGCCGGTGCCCCGGCCGATCTTTGGGATTGCCATTGAGGCGCTTGGCGGGGCAGTGGTTACATCACCATGCACGCGAGATGCTGGGATGGTACCCGAGCGCCTGACTGGCGAAGGTTTTGTGGACATTGTCATGTCGGACGTAGCGCTGATGCCAGGCACGTTCGATCTCCATACGTCGGTAACAGACTTCAACCGCCAGCACTTCTACGACGATGTCCGCGTCGCCCTTCGGTTCGATGTCTTGACGGGTAAGGTGCTTGAGACCGGCAGCCTTGTCACCCTTCGACCGCACTGGACAATGGAGCAGGCAACTTAGGAGGTCCGGCGCCAGCAGGAGACCTGCGGGCGGGCTGTTCATGGCCGTCGGGAAAGATTGGTCGGCGCACCCCGTTCTCCTTCGTCCACGTGTTGAGCTCGAGGTGACACGTCGGCCAAATCGCTCGTCGTATGGAACGCGAAACGACCTTATCTTCGATTTGCTTGAGAAGGTGGGATCGACCGGGCCGCTATGGGAGGTCGGGTCCGGTCTGGTCGAGGCTGCTTTCGAACAACGCGGGCAGCTCGTGGTTGCCTTCGAGCCAAATGCTTGAAATCGCCGACTTGATCTGGCTCCGGGTTGCCGATCCGAGTTGGTCCCAGTTGGCATCAGTGGAGAGCACCCCCCGGAGCAGCTGCAGCTACCTGAGCGATCTCTCGAGCGGTTGGGCTGTTCGACGTTTTGGAGCACCTTGAGGATCCTGCCGCACTGCTTGCTGAGATTCGTCGGGTCCTGGCAAGAGAGGAGAAACTCATTGTTACAGTGCCCGCCCGCCAGTGGTTGTGGAGTGACGCCGACGAGGAGGCGGGCCATGGGTGCCGTGGCTCGCCTGCCGGGCTCACGTCGGAGTTGACCACCGCAGGCTTCCAACGAGGTTGGCTATTGGTTCGCATCGCTCGTGCTTCCGCTCGTCCTTGGACGCCCGCTGCCGTCTAGCCTAAGGCATAAGGAGAAGCCCAGACTGTGCCCACAAGCAGATTGCTCGCAACCCAGGCCGCCTTGGAGTTCTTGCCGCTCGATTTGAGCGGGATGTGGAAGTCGCTTCCCGTTCGGAACGTCGGCCTTCGCTGTTCGCTACCCGTTCTTAGGTGGGAAGTAGGATGGTTGGATGACGACTGGCGGCAAGGCAATCCCGATAGAGAATCGTGAGGCCTCGAAAGGTCTTGCGGAGGACGAAGTGGGTGCTGCTAAATTGTTGACAGCGCGCGATCAATCAAGATCGCGCTGGTTGATTGCCGCGGCGCTCGCCGTCCTGCCAGTCGGGACATTGGTTATCCTTCGAGCGTCCCCATACTTCCGACTGAACAATGGCGACCCATTCATCTATGTCGGCTATTCGAATGATTTTGTGGGGCATGTGCAGCGATTCGGTTACACCTACCATGCTGTCCGATGGGGACTCATTTTCCCGCTTCGGGCCTCATTGACCCTCGGTCCGGTATGGGGCTATTTCGTACTGCGGTATCTACTCTACCTCGTGGCCATAGTGCCGATGTACTTCGCGCTTCGGCCAGCCGGAACCAAGATAGCGATGCTCGGGCCGGTGATTTTTGTCGCCAATCCGGTGACCACTTGCGCCATCCTCTCCACGCACCCCGACACCATGACCGTGCCCTGGTTTACCGCGATGTTTGCGTTGCTGGTGATTGGATCACGACGGGACCGCAAATCGTCACTTGCTTGTGTTGCGGCGGCTGCTGTGTGCGCCGCGTTAGGTGTCAACAGCAATATCTTCTTTACTGTTTTTGCACTCATCACTTTTGGGGCGTTTTGGTTGCTGCTCCTCGCTCGCCGGGAAGTAGTTACAGCACTTCTGAGTGGCCTGCTGTTTGGGTCGGTAATACTCCTTGTGAGTGTTCTGGGCATGTTGGTGTATCAGCACTACTTCCAAAGTGCGGACATCTACACCACGACACTGACTGAAATAAGAAACTTGTCGGGAGACAAAACATTTGTATCGCCATCCCTTGAGTGGCTTACTACTCGCCGGTATGTGTACGCCCCGTTCGTGGCGCTTGCCTTGGCGTTTTCAGGTCTTGTGTCTGCTAAGCGGCGGGAAGGGCGTTGGTCCGACCAACGTCTACTAGTTTTTGGCGTCGTTCTTCTGAGTCTTGGCTTCTACGTCTTCAACCAGTTTGCGATGGGAGGAAACTCGATCGAAACCTCCTATTACTTCTCCTACATCATCGGTCCAATGTCACTATTGACCGCTGCATCGTTGGGTTGGCTTGGCGGAAGACACCAGTTACCGATCGGCGTGGTCGCAGCGCTGCCGATCGGAGTTGCGTACCTCTCACAGCTCCTTGAGATCAAGAGTTTCGTGGTGTTCGCCCTTGTGGCGATGGCTCTTGGTGTGGCTACCCAGGTCCGCAAAATCCCGGTGGTGGCGCTCAGCGCGGCGCTTGTCTTCATGCACATTTCTTGGGGTTCTTCACCGAGACAGATTCCACCCATTCCGCGAGCAACCTTTCAATTCGAGCCGCACTACGAGGACGCATTTGGAGACGTAAGTACAGCTGGTTTTGAGGTGTATGAGCTGGCCACCCAATTGCCGACTGTGGTTCCATCCGAACCAGGGCGCTCAGTCCCAGCCCTGTTTTGGTACCGAAGTGGCGACGCAATGCTGGATTCCACGGAAGCGAGCTATCACTGGGAGACCTACACAGTTCAGCGATCCCCGGGTCCAGGAATGCCTAACATCGCTGCTGATGACCTTCGCAGAGTTCGAACCCTTGCCGGCGTCGGAAACGTCGTCTTGCTAGCAAGGACCCAACCTGAGCTAGACGCGGGAATCTTTGCGCTGCGCGCCAACGGAGTCTTGTTGGGTGAAGCCTTCCCTCGACGGGAACTCAGGGCGGGAAAGTCGAGCGTCGTTGTTGTAGCCATTCCGGTTTTGGCAGTGCGTTAGGAGTTCTAAGGTACGCCTCCACCGGAGCCGTTAGTCAGGCTCGGAACGACTCGATCGTCGCAATCGTCAGCGTCAGCTGATCCTCGGTCATATCTGCGAACAGGGGGAGCCGAACAAGCCGATCGCTTACGCCCTCGGTGACGGGGCAATCCCCGGCGGCGCCACCGTACCGTTGAGCAAACTCAGACAGGTGAAGCGGAAGATAGTGAAAGACCGCAAGTACCCCGTGTGCTCGAAGATGTTCGATAAACCTTGATCGGCACTCAAGGTCGGGCATCAACAGGTAGTACATGTGGGCGGGGTGCACGCAGTCATCAGGAACCTGAGGCCGCCTCACGGCGTTCTCGAAAGCCCAAGTCGAAAGCTGGCTGTCGTACGCCGCCCAGATTTCATGTCGCCGTGCTTGGATACGCGTCGAGTCTTCCAACTGAGCAAGAAGCAAGGCAGCGATTACCTCAGCCGGGAGGTAGCTCGAACCGACATCAACCCACGAGTACTTGTCGACCTGACCGCGAAAGAACCGGCTTCGGTTCGTTCCCTTCTCGCGAATGATTTCGGCTCGCTCACGCATACTTTCGTCGTTGATGACAAGGGCTCCTCCCTCTCCAGTCGACAGGTTTTTCGTCTCGTGAAAACTCTGGGTGGCGAGTTGGCCAAAGTTTCCAAGCGGTTTGCCGCGTCGAGCGGCAAACAGTCCGTGGGCATTATCCTCGATCAATACCAAACCACGATCGAACGCAATGGAACCGATCGCGTCCATGTCGCAACCGACGCCGGCGTAGTGGACGACGCACAGCGCCTTCGTACGTTCTGAGACCAAACGTCGAACGGATTCGGGGTCGATGTTCAAGGTGTCCGGCGTTATGTCAGCGAAGATCGGGCGAGCTCCCCGAAGGACGAAAGCGTTCGCCGTCGACACGAACGTGAACGACGGCAGTATCACCTCGTCACCCGGACCCACATTGGCAAGGATGGCTGCCATCTCAAGTGCATGCGTACAGGAGGTCGTCAGCAGGGTTTCGCCGCCACCGACCAGTTCAGCGAGTAACACGGACGCGCGCTTGGTGAACGGCCCGTCGCCAGACTCACGACCGCTGGTCAGAACGTTCGTGACGTATTCGATCGAACGCTCGGCTGAAGCAGGGCGATTGAACGGAACTACTACAGGTTGGTTTAAATCCACCCGAGGATTCTAAGAGTGTTCGGTGTCGCCGTCCGCCATCGCCCACGCCTTGAGTTCGAGGGCCTCGAAGCGGTCGACAACGCGTTGACGAACTACCCGCATAGGCGTTCCGGCAACAACCGCCCCGCCCGACACGGTCCCTTTCACAGTGGTCAGCGATCCGACCGCAGCACCTTCGCCAAGGTCGACACCTGGGAGAATCACGCTGCCGCTACCGACGATGACGTGTCGACCGATTCGCACGAGGTTGGATGTGTTCTCGGCTAACGCCTGCGGGACGATACCCCCGGTGAGTGATCCATGGAGGTAGTCGTCCGACGTACCGTGAACGGCCACGCGGGGAGCGAGAGTCGCGAAATCGCCGATCTCAATTCCGCCCGATCCGGCAGACACGTAACACGAAGCACCAACATGGACAAACGATCCGATGCGCAGGGGTTCGCGACCTCCTGCGAGCACGGCGAAAGCGTCGACACGCACATGCGACCCTAGATGTATTGCAGATGGATTGAACAGCGCAGCTCTACGATCGATTCGAACATCGCTGCCGAGTGATGCGAATCCAACTTCTGCAAGTTCCTCCGCCGACAGGTTGAACGTCATGACGGCACGTGTGGAGAGTCGGTTCGCTTCGCTACCACGAACCCCGGTCGCCCCAGCGTGCGCATGTGGACTCGCGCTAGGTATTCGCCGAGAACGCCGAGGGCGAAGAGTTGGATTCCTGAGAACATCGCGACGGCAGACGCGAGGAACGTAAAGCCCGGCACGCTCGATCCGAACAGGGCAAAGCGAACAAGCACAAAGACAAGAATGAGGCCGCCGAGAGCCGTAAACCCGAAACCGAGATAGCTCGCCAGTTGCAGCGGACGGGCGGAGAAACCCGTGATCATGTTCATTGCATGTGAAATGAGTTTCGGCAGTGAGTATCCGCTCGATCCGATGCTGCGTGCATCTTGCCGCACAACGACGTGCGTGAAGTTCGTCGTGCCCCAGCTCAGTAGGACATCAATGGAAACGTACGGCGATGAATAGTCAGCGAAGGCTCGTCGCAGGTCTGTTCGAAAGGCGCGGAACGCCGACACATGCCTCGAGGCCTCCGAAGACATCGCCTGGCTAAGCGCCAGCTTCGTAAGCCGGGATGCGGCGTTCCGCATGAGCCCATGCTGCTCCTCGGCGGGAGTTCCGTACACGACGTCGATCCCGTCAACCAAGGCGTCCAACAGCCGGGGAATCTCTTCGGGCGGATTCTGAAGGTCGTCGTCCATTGTCACGGTGATGTCGTAAGACGCTTCGCGAATTCCAGCGAGCAGGGCGTTGTGCTGCCCACCGTTCCTCATAAGGTCGACACCACGCACTTGGGGATCACCGGCGGCGAGCTCGCTGATGACGGCCCAACTGTCGTCCGGGCTGGCATCGTTTATGAGGATGATCTCGAATCGACTCGTCAATGACCCGAGAACGGGCTTGAGCCGGCGCACCAGCTCCGCCAGGGATTTCGCGCCGCCGTACACAGGTACGACCACCGATACTGAACGATGCACGTGTGGGGCTGAGCCTTGCACTATTGATCCGCCGGTCTCAATGCCTCTACCCAAACCGCCGAGGAGAGCAAGGCTAGCTCATCTGGGCTGAGCAGTGGATCCAATTGATCAAGTCCGGCGAGAACCGACTCCACGATGTCTGGTCCAATTTTTTGCTGCGCATCGAGCAGACGAAAGAACCATCGCATGGTGTCGCCAAGTCCGCCAAAGGATCCAATCCTTACTGAGTCGAACCGTCCGAAGAGCAGCGTCGCGCCATGGGGGGTGATATTGAAGAAGTGAAAAGGCACCGCATGCAGGGGTTGCATGAACGCAAACTCGGCATAGACCTTTCCCCCTGGGCGCAGAACTCGCAGTATCTCGGAAACAGCTTGCACTGGATCTGGAACGTGCTCAAGCACGGCCTGGCTGAGTATGAAGTCGAATGACTTGTCGGCGAACGGGAGCTTTAGTCCGTCCGCATACAGGTCGACGCGGTAGTAGGGAAGGTATTCGAGATTGAAGACTCTCGGATCGCCGTGTCGCCGATCTCCTCCGCCGAGGTCCAAGATGGCCGCGCCTTCAGGAAGTTCGGAGAGAATCTCCTCAAAGCGGGCGGGGTACGGGTTCCCCAAATTGAGCGGAACAAAATCCAGCGGGCGCGCTGCGCTGGTCGGCACAAGGTGGGCAATGTCCGATACGTAGGCTTGCGTAAACCCGCTGGAGGTGGCCTCAAGAATGGTGACACTCCAAACGTGCTCACCTTCGAAGTCTGATACGAGATCTACAAACCGGGACCCTGGCTCGGCGCTATAGAGGTCGATGATCTCGTCGGTCTCAGCAAAGGAAACAAGCACGCTGCCACTCCACGCGTGGGTCAGAAACTCCAGCCGTATTCCTCGCCCCGCTGCGAAACCGCTTAGGCGAGCGCCCGCGCCCTCTCCGTGGATTCTCGGCCCTGCCATTTGCCATCGACCAGTCCGAACGAAACGGTCAAGGTTTAGGGTCAGGGTTTCAACAACTGCACCGCTGGCACGCTCGGCATTCCCTCGATCTCGCTCAAGAAAGCTCGGCCGGAAGGAGCTGATGACACCAACATCTCCGCATGCGGCACACGCAAGCACGGCAGAGGCCACGCAGCCGTTGACCATCTGCTGCGCATCCACACGAAGCTTGGCATGACAATCAGGGCACACCAGGGTAGCAAGCAGTCGATCTTGGCGAGCTGCAGCTAACTTCTCGGAAGGTGAGTTCACGTCACGTCCTTAGTAGTCGGGGAGTTATTACGAGCGCCACGCTCGGCGTTGGAGGCTTGAGCTCGTCCAAGATCGCGGATTTCTTCTTTCATTATCTCGATGACCGACAGCGGACTGTGCTCGTCGAGTATCGACTGTGGAGGGCGATACTGAGGTAGCCGTCGGAGCGCCTCGGTTATGGCTCTGGCCAAATGTTTGTGATCGCCAACGTCTGCCAGTGCGCCACTATCCATGAGAAAGGGAATGTTTCCTGCGGAAGTTGCAGCAATAAAGCAGCCAGCCATTGCGGCTTCCACGATAGGGAGGCACAGACCTTCGTGGTGCGTGGCCGTGGCAAATACGTCAGAGGTCAGGTAGAGCTGCCACAACTCGGCATCGCTGGGTTGGCTCCGAAAGCTCACGCTGCGGCGCAGCGCGGGGCTGGATTGCACGCGCTGACGCAACATTGAAACGTAGGAATCATCCGACAGGCTCGAGTTGCCCGCTATCACGAGCTCGCAGGGGAGAGATTCATTCGCGGCGACGATCTCGAAAGCGTCGAGCAAGCATTCGACGCCCTTTGCCGGGACGATCCGGCCGACGTAGAGCACGCGTTTCGTCGTGCGGACCTCATCTCCGACTGGCACCTTGGGCAGCTCGACAGGAATTGGAATCACTCGGATATTTTCCTCCCGAACTCCCATCGCGATGAGGTCGGTCCGATTGAATTCGCTGACTGCCCAAACACGATCGGCAACCGCGATCAACTCAGCTTGTGCGAGAGATTCGACCTGAGTCTCCCGATCGGAGAGCGGGACGAGACGCGGCGGAGTCACGTTGTGGTAGTGGGC
>JAYTKG010000343.1:0-4168 GCA_043730435.1 Acidimicrobiia bacterium
GCTCTGACCGTATGCCAGGCCTGACTTCGTCGACCTTCTACAGTAAGTGCTGACGTGACCCAGCCGATCGAACCGTTGATCCGAACCGAGGCACCACCAGATGACACGCTGGTGGTCGTGAGGGCGGGGCCGCTGACTCCCGAGAAGATCGTCGAGCATGCCGAGCGCCAGATGGCGGTTTTCACCTACGGCGGGGTCCCTATGGCCTCAATCAGCGTTGACCTCTGCATCAACGGTTGGCTGCTGGAGCGAGTGTTGGAGGAGCGAATGTGGTCGCGGGGGAGATACGCCGTGACCACGGCCGGTACCCTTCGAAGAGCGAAGTATGAGCTCGTTCCGACCAACGCAGCGCCGCACTACGACATCGTTCTGAAGGCAGTCTCGATGAAAGCGGCCGAAGAACTACTGGCGCTCTTCGGGCCTACAATGGATAATCCCTTCAAGCAACGACAGCCACGACGGAGGTGACCATCATAAAGAAGAAAGTAGAAATCGACATTCCCTGCGACACCCAGCAGATGGGTGAGTTTAACCTGCCGTTCGCATTGCTCAGCGAGGCCCGCCATCCCGACACCATCGCCGTCGGCGCAATCGTCATCACCGCCGATGAAGAGGAGCCCGTGTTCGCTCGCGTTCACGCTGTCACCATCCGCGGAGACGGCCCCACCGTGGTCCACCTCGAGCTTATCCCGGGCGATCCGCTCGACTACGCCGACGCGCTCCGTCGCTCGCACCTGCTCTCAGCCTAAGCAAGCCGCACCGGAGTCGCCCCCGCCCCCTAATCGGTGATGAGTCTGGTGTCGGCCGCTGCCCCGCAGATCACGTCACCATGGACAATAACGTCAACGGTCTTGCCAGGTGCAGATGCACGCTTCGTTGCCGTCGGCATCAGCCAGGACCCACCATGAGCGGGCAAAGCGATCGGTGACGAGTGTTCCACCTGCGGCTAAAGCGGCTGCTATGCGTGCCTCGGCAACGTCGTGCGCCACGATCACGTCGATATGGAACCGATCGCGGTCGGGGCGTGGCTCGTCCATTTGCTGGAACCACACGGCCGGACCGAAACGAAGTGGATCCGTCAAGTAGCCCTCGTCGTTGCGGTAGCCGAGTACTGCCACCCAGAACGGACGGATGCGGTCGGCGTCCATGGTGTCAATCGCGATCTCAACCCCCTGGGCAGCGGACGGCTCCGCCGTCGCGCCGGACCGGACAGCGAGCGCTGAGATGCTGCGGGCCAGGTCGACATCGAGAGTGGTCAGGTCTAGTGGCATGGGTCGTGAGCACGACGCGGACGCGATCGGGGTACCGCACGTCGATATCGGGATGATGAACCGCTTCTTCGGCTGCTTCAGCGATAGCGGAAACCAGCGAGGCTGCAGCCGGAAACGAGCCCGCCCGAAAATCTGCGTGAATCGCGCCGAGCACGAAACGCCAGTCGTGAACCCCATCGAGCGCTGCGAATTGGTCGGCCGTAATTTCGGTGTAGTCCACGTGTCGGTCCGTAGTCAGACCGGGCGAGCGGGAAAACTCTCGCGGTTGCGGAGCAGGTTGGCCCACACCTCGCGGGCGCGGGGTTCGAGCCAGTCGGGGGCGTTGCCCATGGGGAGGCGCGCTTGGCCGACGTTTAAGCCGAAGGTGCGCAACATGGCCTTCGATGGCAGCGGATTCGGGGCTTCGTCACCGGTCTCGAAGGCGAAGCTTTCGAGCATGCGGGCATTCACGATGCGGGCACCTTCGAGGTCACCTTTTTCGAGCAGCGCGAACATGTGCTGATGATCATCGGCCGTCCAATGGGTGGCCACGCCGACGGCACCGACAGCACCGACTGCGAGCAGCGGCAGCGTCATCGCATCATCACCGGAGTACACCTCAAATCCTTCCGGTGCCGACGAGATGAGACCTGCCGTCTCCCCCGGGTTGCCAGCAGCATCCTTCAACGCAACAATATTCGATACCTCACGAGCGAGCTTCAACATGGTGGCGGTGGTCATCTTGCGACCGGTGCGAATGGGGATGTCGTACATCATCACGGGCAACGCGGTGGATGCCGCGATGGCCCGCATGTGACCGTCAATGCCAGCCTGCGACGGCCGGTTGTAATAAGGCCCTACCGCCAGGATTCCGGCAACGCCCACTCGCTCGGCTTCCCTTGAGAGATGAACCGAGTGCGCCGTGTCGTTCGACCCGGAACCGGCGATGACGGGCACGGTGACCGCCTCAGCCACGGCGGCCCACATGCTGATCTTTTCGTCCTCGGACAGCGCCGGTGCCTCACCCGTGGTGCCGGTGACTACCAGACCTTGGTTACCGTTCTCGACCAGCCAGCGGGCCAGATCGCGAGCGGCGTCAAGGTCGAGCGCACCGTTCGCATCGAACGGGGTGACCATGGCGGTAAGGACGTTGCCGAATCGGGCGTTCATAGTTCCCGAATCTACTCGCCCCTGGGTATGACCCAAACGATTTAGAAGCTGCCTTCTTCGGCACGGTCGATCTTTTGGGTGAGCAGCAGATCTTCGTGCAGTTCCATCCACACGTCGTGGAACGAGCCACACATCACGCCGGTAAACATCTTGGTCTCGCCAGAATGCACAGCCTTCACGGTATGCACCAGCCGAGGTGCGTAACCGGAGAAGCGCACAGCGACTGCACCAAAACCGCCGACAACGGGCTGACACCGCTCGTTGAGGTGGCTGAGCCGAGCGAGGATGGCCTGGTCGTACGCAGCATCGCTGTGGTCGTTGGTCTCACCGTCTTTGAGCTGCCAGTCGTTGCAGAGCTGCTTCAGTTCCTCGTTCAACTCGAGAAATGTCGGGTAGTGCTGTTGCAGGCCGGTACGGAAACCATCGCGGCTGGCATCAGCTTCTAAAAGCCCCTCGTGCGCGGCGCGACCATCGGGCGTGAGCTGCCACAGCCCCCGCGCCTCGCGGAACATGGCATGGCCGTCGATGACCAGAGCATCGAGGTGCACTTGGACATGATCGGGTTCCAAACCGGTGAGTTCGCTCAGCCCGTCGACCTTCACGAAACCCTTTATTTTGAGAGCGTGATGAACAACGAAACGGGGGTCAGAAGCGTGCGCCATGTGACGAACGTTACAGATTCGACGCGATCTCAGGCAACCTGTCGTTCCGTCACCAGGAACAGAGGCCTCAGGCCTCGGCGCCCAAGGCCAGGGCATCCATCTCTTCGGTGGTGTCGGCCCAGTCTTCGAACTGGATGACGTTCATCTCTTCGAAGCGATGGCGCAGCCACTTGTCGTTGCGGTCAAGCAGACCGAGCTTCTTGCAGTTCGGGACGATCTTGGAGAACAACATCTGCTGGAACAGATCACGGCCCGGGTCGGCCAGAATGACCGGGATGACGTCACGCGGACGCACACCCATGCGGTCCCATACTTCCTGAGAAAGGAAGCGGTCGCGCATGCGCACCGCGGCCTCGAAGGCGAACTCTTGGCGAACCTTCATCTCGGTGTCGCTCATGCCGTCGTAGACTTCTTTGAGACTGAGCACGCCGAAGGCAACGTGGCGGGCTTCGTCACTCATCACATAGCGAAGCAGCTTCTTGAGCAATGGCTCAGAGGTGATCTGGTGCTGGAAACCGAACGCAGCCAGGGCAAGTCCTTCCACCATGATCTGCATGCCAAGGTAGGTCATGTCCCAACGGCTGTCGTTGACGATGTCGTCAAGCAGCATGCGCAGATGTGCGTTGATCGGGTAGTTGCCCGAGAGCTTTTCGTTCAGGTAGCGGCCGAACACCTCGACGTGGCGGGCCTCATCAACCACCTGGGTGGAGGCATAGAGCTTGGCGTCGTACCACGGGACCGTTTCGACGATTTTGGCGGTGCAAATGAGAGCGCCCTGCTCTCCGTGAAGGAACTGTGACAGCGTCCAGTTCTGGCTCTGCACACCGAACTCAAGCCACTCTTTGTCGCCCCACTTCTCGACCGGAGTGCCGACGTAGAGATCAGCCGTATAGCCGGTACCGATGGCCGCCTGGTTCTCAACCACGACCTTCTCCTGGTCGACGTCTGTGTCCCACGGCAAGTCGGTGGTGGAGTTCCACTGGCCGACCTTGGCCTTCTCGTACAGCTTGCGCAGGTGCGGACGCTGCAGGGAGTAGTCCCATGTGAACAACGTGTCGGCATTGTTCTTCACGATGTGCTCACCAC
>JAYTKG010000344.1:0-2286 GCA_043730435.1 Acidimicrobiia bacterium
TGCCCGCCGTGGTCGACCTGGAAGATGCGCTCAGCGACCGGGTACTCGTCCACCCAGAACTCGGCACCAATCGTTCGTACATCTGGGAGCTGAAGCCCCAAGGTGACCTCGAGCCGATCTTCGCCAGCGCGGCTCACACCGTGAAGGAGCGCTACATCCAGCAACGCCTGCTGCCGATGTCGATGGAGCCCCGCGGCGTTGCCGCCGTGCCGCAGCCGTTCGGCGGCGACATAACGCTGTACTCGGCCACGCAGGTTCCGCACATTCTGAAGGTGATGGCTGCACTCACACTCGGTATCCCCGAGCATCAGTTGCGTGTCGTCGCTCCGAGCGTCGGTGGCGGATTTGGTTGCAAACTCAACGTGTACGCCGAGGAGCTTCTCTGCACCGCGCTCGCCCGCAAGCACGGCGTTCCCGTGCGATGGGCCGAAGAGCGCGGCGAAAACACCATGGCCACCATCCACGGTCGCGGGCAGGTGCAGGACATTGAGCTTGCGGCTGACGCCAACGGCAAGATCCAAGCGGTACGTGTCCACCTCATTGGCGACATGGGTGCCTACCTGCAGTTGGTCACCCCAGGCGTGCCGCTGCTCGGCGCGTTCCTCTATGCGGGTGTGTACGACGTGCCGAACCTTGAGTTCGTGTGTGAGTCGGTGTTCACCACCATGACGCCCACCGACGCCTACCGCGGTGCAGGTCGCCCCGAGGCCACCTACGCCATCGAGCGAGCCATTGATGCGTTGGCCCGCAAGATGAACATGGATCCCATGGCGTTGCGTCACATCAACTTCATCAAGAAAGAACAGTTCCCCTACACGGCCATGACGGGCCTTACCTACGACTCCGGCGACCACGCGTTGGCCGCCGACAAGGCCGTAGAGATGGTGGACTACGCGGGCGTTCGGGCCGAGCAGGCTCGTCGCCGTGCGGCTGGTGACACGAAGCAGATCGGCATCGGCATCTCTACCTATTTCGAGATGTGCGGCCTGGCACCCTCACGTGTTCTTGCCAGCCTCAACTACTCGGCCGGCGGCTGGGAGGCAGCCACCGTTCGCGTACTGCCCACCAACAAAGTCGTGGTCGTCACGGGTGCAACACCGCACGGTCAAGGCCACGAAACCTCGTGGTCGATGATCATTGCCGACAAGCTCGGCGTGCCACCCGAAGATGTCCAGGTGGTCCACTCCGACACCGCCCTCAGCCCGCTCGGTCTCGACACCTACGGCTCACGCTCGCTGGTGGTCGGCGGTATCGCCATCGTGCAAGCCGCCGACAAGGTGATCGATAAGGCCCGCAAGATCGCGGCGCACCAGCTCGAGTGCAATGAGGACGATCTCGATTTCGCCAACGGCACGTTCACCGTTCGGGGTACGCCCGACAAGGCCATGCCGCTCGCCGGTATCGCCTTCGCTGCGTTCACCGCACACAACCTGCCCGACGGCATGGAGCCAAACCTCGAGGCGCACACCACCTACGATCCGCCGAACTTCTCATGGCCGTTCGGTTCCCACATCTGCGTTGTGGAAGTTGACACCGAGACGGGCAAGACCGAGGTGATCAAGTACGTCGCGGTCGATGACTGCGGTAACCAGATCAACCCGCTCATTGTGGAAGGCCAAGTGCACGGTGGCATCATCCAGGGGCTCGCTCAGGCATTGTTCGAGGAAGCGGTTTACGACGAAGACGGGAACCTGCGCACTACGTCGTTGGCCGAGTATCTGGTGCCAGCCGCATCCGATGTCATCTCGCTCGACACCGCTCACACCTACACCCCTTCTCCCACCAACGTGCTTGGTGTGAAGGGCATCGGCGAGGCCGGCACCATTGGTGCTGCGCCCGCCGTCATGAACGCCATCTGCGACGCCCTGTCGCCCTACGGCGTGACCGATATCAACATGCCCGCCTCGCCGCTGCGAGTGTGGGAAGCCATCCACGGAGGTAACAAGTGATCCCCGCCCTCTTCGATTACGTGCGGGCTGGTTCCGCAGAGGAAGCCGTCAGCCTCATTAGCCAGCACGGTGACGAAGCCAAGTTCCTGGCCGGTGGCCACAGCCTGCTGCCGTTGATGAAACTTCGTCTGGCTGCGCCGTCAGTGTTGGTCGACCTCGGTCGCATCAAGGACCTGTCCTACATCCGTGACGAGGGCGGCCACATCGCGATCGGTGCACTCACCCGCCACCACGATGTGCAGCACTCCAGTCTGCTGGCGAGTGCGAACCCGTTACTGGCTCACGCAGCCGGCCACGTCGGTGACCCGCAGGTACGCCACCGCGGCACCATCGGCGG
>JAYTKG010000345.1:0-2041 GCA_043730435.1 Acidimicrobiia bacterium
GTAGACATCGGTGCCGATGTAGCCCAGCGGATGCCCGACGTGCAGCCCCGTTCCCGACGGATACGGGAACATGTCCATGATGAACAGCTTGTTGTCGGCCACCGGCCCGGCCAGAGCGCCGGCGGGGTTCGGCGCGTTGAATGTTCCGTCGGCTTCCCACCGCTGCTGCCAGCGCATCTCGATGTCTGCCGCTAGCGAAGCGGTGTAGCGGAACGGGGGAACGTCATCAGCGGCCATATCGGTTCTCTACGCTAGTTGGCCGCCGCTTCCCGGGCTCGAACGTTCTTTCTGCGACAATGGGCACCCGTGAGCCCGTTGCCTGTCGTTACCCACCTCCAGCAGTCCGCCGACCGGGTGGGTAAAGGCGTGGTGTTCATCAACGGGGCCGACCATGCTCGAGTTGGTTGGAATGAAGTGCACCACGATGCCCGCACCGTTGGCGCCGCGTTGCAGGCCAGAGGTGTTCAGGTGGGGGATCACGTTGCCGTCCTTGGGCCGACATCTCGTGCGCTTGTAACTGCGATCCAAGGATGCTGGTTGGCGGGTGCAGCGTCGATGGTGCTGCCGTTGCCGATGCGGATGGGTTCGTTGGATGAGTTCGTCACCCAAACCCGCTCGCGTATTCGTCACGGCGACGCCCAACTGTTGCTCATCGACGAGACGCTGGCGCCGTTCTATCCGGTGGAGCCCGGTGACCCGCCAGTAGTGTTCATCGCCGACATGATCGGTGGCTCCGACGACGTGGTCATTGCATCTCCCGACCCCGAGCGATTGTTGATTTTGCAATATACGAGCGGCTCTACCAGCGAACCGAAAGGCGTCATGATTCCCGACCGTGTGCTTGGCGCGAACTTGCACGCGCTCGTGACGGCCGCGGAGATTCGTATCGATGAAGACGTCGTCGTGTCGTGGTTGCCGCTCTATCACGACATGGGGTTGGTCGGAACGCTGTCTACGCCGATGGTCTACGGCATCGATCTGGTGCAGGCTGCGCCGCAGGATTTCCTGGCCCACCCCGGTAACTGGATGCGGTGGCTGTCTGACTACCGGGGGAGTGTCACCGCCGGTCCGAACTTTTCGTGGGTGCTTGCGGCCCGGGCTCTGCGTCGCATGGAAGGGCTCGACCTGTCGGCCATGCGCATGGCCCTCTCGGGTGCGGAGCCGGTCGATCCCGATGCGGTCGAAAACTTCGTGCGGGAGGCATCTAGGTTCGGTTTCCCAGCCGGGGCCGTGTTCCCTGCTTTCGGTATGGCCGAGGTCGGCATTGCGGGCACGTTTCCACCGATCGGGCGCGGCATGGTCTGCGATTCGGTCGACCGTCAGGTATTGGAGCGTGATCGCATCGCGGTATCGCGCCAACGGGTCGACGGTGACGAAGACACCGTGGTCCGGCGCCTGCCGCATCTTGGCTTCGCCGTTCCCGGCCTTGAGATGCGTGTCTGCCTACCCAGCTCCAGCGACGTGTTGCCTGAACGCCACGTCGGTGAGCTGCAGATTCGTGGCACGTCGGTCACGCCCGGCTACTACAAGCGTCCCGAAGCAACCGCTGCACTGTTTCGCGATGGCTGGTTGTGCACGGGTGACCTGGCCTACCTGGTCAACGGAGAGTTGGTGATGTGCGGGCGTATCAAAGACGTGATCATCGTCGGCGGTCGTAACGTGTTTCCCGAGGACATCGAGCGCGCCGTCAACGTGTTGGACGGGGTGCGCGCCGGCAACGTCATTGCGTTTGGTGTTGATGGCTACAAGGGTAAGGAAACGGTCATCGTGGTGGCCGAAGTGAAGACCGACGACCTCGACGCCGTGCGCGAGTTGATCCACCATCGCACGATTGAGGTCTGCGGTCTTCCACCCCGCGACATCATGCTGGTGCGCCCGTCCACGTTGCCCAAAACATCCAGCGGCAAGTTGCAGCGCAGCCTGTGTAAACAGCTCTACCTCGACGAGTGCCTGCAGCTGGCCTAGCAGCAGCAAGCTGACGTCGTTGTGCATTCGTGAACGGTATGTGTCGATCTGCGATCTATTGTACATGAGTAGCCAC
>JAYTKG010000346.1:0-5440 GCA_043730435.1 Acidimicrobiia bacterium
TCGGGTCTGCCAGTCGCGGCAGGTCAAGTCGGGGTTCGAGCGACGGGCAACCAGCAGTCGAAGATCGGTGCGTTACAGACGGCGATTCCGATCACGATCGCGACCAATGCCGGCGGGCACTTCGACTATCGCGAAGATGGCGCCCACGATGATGGCACCTACAGCAGCGACCACGCCGACGGCGTTGCCGCTTCCGATCATCGCAGCCAGTACGACAGCTATCGCGTACACGAACGGTGTGAGCTGACGAATTCTGTGGTTCAGCATCAGGGCCTCCCTCATAGCAACGAAACGCTGAACTTCCATCGTAGCCCCGCCGCCGACTGCCATGAGCAATCACCAACGCCACATCGGACACTCGGTGACAGCGATCAAGCGGCGGGCACAGATGGGCCAGTTGAGGGAATCTTTGGTGGTGGTAACTCGGCGATTATGCGACAGATCTTGGCTCGGGTCGTGCGATCCGCCGAGCCCGACCGCCCTTGGCCACCCCGGTAGCGCCCATCACCTTCCGGCGCAGCCGGTTTCCGCGATGGTGATGCGCTGGCCAGAGACCTGAACAGCCGCGGGGTCCGCACCCGAATCTCGGTCGTTCCTGCCTCGCCCTCGATGGTCGGCAAGGTCGAGCTCCTCAACCTCGACGGCCCATAGCCAGGGCCGGGCCTCGTCGCCAGGCGGGACGGCATCGATTCGGCGCCACGCCACCATGAACGTCTCGGCCGTAACGTCGGCGGCGTCCTCGGCGTCGTGTGTCCGCCGAGCCGCATACGCGAGTATCAACCCCGAGTAGTCGTCATAGACCTGTTCGAACCGACTTCGATCGGCCACCGACGCAGACGCTGCTCTCGTTGCGGACACTGCGCGCCAATCTACTTCTATCGGGACCACGACTCTCTCATGTCCAGATAGCCTCAACTCGTTACAGCATTATCGGCGGTCGGGTTCATGCGTCATAGCGAGCGCCTGACGGTCGAGTTCGATGGGAAGCGATTCATGATCTGGGTTCGAACCCCAGGGGCGCACTTCTACGTCGAGAATCGGCTGGTCCGCGAACGGTCCGTGACGCGCTGTTCTGGTCAGACGGCTTTCCAGATGCCAAGGGAAGCACCGGTCATGGGACCGACTACGCCGTCGACAGTCAGTCCGGCTGCAGTCTGTGCAGCTCGTACGGCCATCTCGGTGGCGGCGTCGAACGTGCCAGACGGAGCGCCTGGCAGGAAGCCCTTGGCACCCAGAGTCCGTTGCAAACACGCCACGGCCTCACCGGCCATGCCGGGGCGGAGTGTTTCCGAGATTGTGCAGGCCTGCGGCACAGTCGTGGCTGGCGCGGCAGCGTTCCCGAGCGTGGTGGACGGGTTCACAACCTCGCTGGTGACCGATGGTTGGGAGGTCGCGACCGTTGTCGTTGGCGCAACGGTTTGCGTTGTGGCCGTTGCCGGAGGCGACACGACCATCGCTGCTGTCACGCCGATGATGGCGAGCCCGACAGCGAGTTCGGTTCCCATGGCTCTGCGGAGCATGTCGGCAGCCTTCGGCGTCGATCGATCCGCTACTCGAAAACGAGAGGCGACTCTTTTGCGATTGATGTCGGCCACTTTGAGCATCGCCGCAAGAACCACCAGCTTCAGGAGAAGGAGACGACCGTGAGCGGCGGCGAAAATATCGAACGGGCTCCCAACGAGGCGAAACGACTGGATGACTCCGGTCGCGACGATGAGGCCAACAGCATTGCGAGCAACGACACCAAACCGGTCCACGATGCGGGCGAACTCGGATCCTTCACTGACCTGATAGGCAATGATTCCGACGAGACCGAGACCGCCGAGCCACGCCGCAGACGCACCGTGGTGCACTATGTCGATTGGCACGCCAATGAGCGCCCATCGCATCGACTTCGAGTGGCCTGCGAACGCCCATGTTCCGAGAGCCAAAAGAGTGAGAGCGGCTGCAACATTCCATCGGTCGCGTTTGGCGAGCGTTGGCGCCGAAAGCAGCGCATAGCCGAGCAAAGGAAAGATAAGCATCCGCACCAAGTAGGCCTTGCCTGCGGTGGTGTTGAGGGCACCACCGAGCCCTCCGGCCGCGCCGAAGATCGATGTGCCCGAGACGTCTGACGCGATCGTGAGCAGCTGCAGTAAGGCGGTCGCGGCTGAGACCACGATCGAGTACGCCGCCAACCGGCGGACCCGCGCGTCGTCCCACGCCCCGGGCCAAACAAACAGCACCGTCGCGACGATGCCGCATACGACGAGCATCGCGATGTAGGAGAGAACGCGAACGAACCAACGGACACCGCTCGGGACGCCCGAAGCCTTCGACAGGGCTGCAGTTCCGGCGGCGGGCGATGCGACAGAGCTTGTCTCGGTTGCATACGGCTCCACCGCTGCGGGGGCCGACGACGGGCCCTGCGCCGGTGCCGTGATGGTGGCACTCGCCACCGTCGTAGCAGGGGCGGCCGTCACCGGAATGGCTGCTTCGGGAATCGTGAAGGCGACACGGCCGGTTACGGTGTGTCCGTCTGGACCGACGACTTTCCATCGAGCCGTCGCCGTGCCAGCACCCAGCGGCGGAACTGCGGCAACCACCTCTTTGTCCCCCGACGACCCGTGCCGCAATTCGCTTAGCGGCACGCGCACCCCCGTGGTGTCGATCAGATCGACGGTCACGGTGTTCAACGGAATCGCGGTTGTGAACACAAAGGACAATTCCATGGGAGCAACCGCCAACTGTTGGCCGTCAGCGGGATTGCTGGACACAAACGCCGTATGGGCGACAGCCGGCTGCGCGGACGCAAAAGCGACAGCGATGAAAACTCCGAACGCGACAATGAGGCGAGCAGTCCATCGAATCATACGAACACGATGGTCAGTCGACTCGAATCTCCGAAGTAGCTAAGAACCAAACTATCCACAGGATGCATGTTCGCGCGTCAGGCCTTGGCGAGTGGCTTCATCTGATCGATCTCAGCCTGCTGGGTCTTCACAATCGTTTCCGCGAGCGCCTTGGCATCGGTTGACTTGCCGCTCTTGATCTCGGTGTTTGCCTGCTCGATCGCGCCCGTATGGTGATCGATCATCACCTTGGCCCACATACCATCGAACTCCGTACCCTTCGCCTTACCAAGCGCCGTCATGTCGTCCGCCGACATCATGCCTGGCATCGCCGAGCTTGCGTGATCCATGCCTGCCATGGCACCGGAGGCGTCTTTGCCCCACACGGTGAGCCAACCCTTCATCGTCTTGATCTCCGGATCCTGCGCACCCTTGATGGCCTTCGCCAGGGTCATGACAGCGCCACCGGCCCCGGCATTTGGGTCAAGTGCCATATCGGCCATCTCGATGGCTTGTTCGTGGTGCGGGATCATGCCTTGGGCGAACGCCACGTCAGCATCGTTGAATCCTCCCACCTTGGCCGCAACGGCCGTCGAGCCGGACGACGCCACTTTCGTCGATGATTTCGAGGCACCGCAGGAGGCAAGCGAGAGAGCAAGAGCGGCAATTGATACCGCAACGAGGAGTCGTTTCATGGGGGGTCCTTTTTCCGATGTCCTACGAAGTGTAGTTGACTCCAATTGAACACCGATGTCAGCCCGTGGCCCTCTGCAGTACTCGCACACCCGATGGAAGAATCCCTGACGTACGCTGTGCGTATGCCGAGAGGCGCTACCGAACACCGTGAGCGGCGCGCGATCGGCGAGTTAGAGCACCAGCTGCTCACGGCCGTCTGGAAGTCCGAGCGGGGCCTCACCCCGGCCGAGGCACTTGAAGCCCTTGGCAGTTCCACCGCTTACACGACCGTGCTCACCGTCCTCACTCGGCTTTGGCAAAAGGACCTATTGCGTCGGGTGCGCGAGGGAAAGGCCCACAGGTATGAGGCCGCCGTCTCCGAAGCAGATTGGGTTGCGGGACGAATGCGAGCAGCCCTCGATGTCGCCTCGAACCACGAGCTGGCAATGAGCCGATTCGTTGGTTCGCTCAGCATCGCGGAGGCCGAAGCGTTGCGGGCGCTCCTCGAGCCGAAGTCGGCTCGCAAGTGACCGGGCTACTCGGTCTGCCTGCCTTGATTGGGATCGGGACGGCGCTTCTCGCATGGAGCTTCTCCACACGTTCGCGTCCCGACATCGCGGTGAGAATGTTGTCGACGAGTTTTGTCCTGACAGCGATCTCCATCTTCGCTGCTGCTGCGCTTTATGCCGTTGCGTGGATGGGCCCAGCCGAGCAGGCACTGTGGTGTCGACGGATGCTCGGGCACTCCGTCGATCATCGCCCTATCGCTGGTTTCATTGTTGTCTCGATAGTCGCGATAGTCGTCGGCCGAGCATTCGTTGTCGCTCGCCGGGTGACGAGAGTCTGGAGCATCGAAGCCTTCGGCAGACCGCCAGTTTCGGTTGAATGCAGTGACGACTTGTATGCGTTCTCCGTCCCGCCAACGTCCAGCTCCGTTGGCAGCATCGTTGTCTCGACCTCAATGCTTGATGCTCTTACGCACAAGGAGCAAGACGCGCTCTTCGCCCACGAACGTGCCCACCTCCGGTGCGGCCATCACCGATACCTTCTCGCCGGGCGAGTGCTCGAGGGCGTCGTTCCGTTCGTCCGACCGCTCACCCGTCGCGTGTACTGGCTGCTGGAACGCTGGGCAGACGAGGCTGCTGCACGCGAGGTTGGCGACCGCGATGTTGTGGCGACGGCTATCGCCCGCGCTGCTCTCTCGGCGTCGGGCCTGCGGGCTCCTGCACTGCTCGGCTTCGGCTCCGACTCAGTGGTTCACCGCGTCGAAGCCTTCTTCGAACCACTCGCTGCCCCCACTCGGTCGGCCAACGTGACACTTGGTGCTTGCGTCGTTGTCACTGCGATCGCAACGGGTACGCAGGTCCATCACCTCGCCGAACTGGTACGACACATGACCGGGTGAAACACACACGCGCCGTTGCGATCATGCTGTCAACGGGAACGCGCCGTGCGAGCCACGAACGTTGCCCACTCAGCCGAGGAAGTCGAGCAGAGCTTCGTTGAACTCCTCTACGTGGCTCACGTTGCACCCGTGTGGAGCTCCGGCGAGCACAACGAGTTGACTGTGTGCGATCGCTGCATGGGTGCGAGCGCCAGAGCCTTCGAACGGAACGACACCGTCGCTGTCACCATGGATGACGAGCGTGGGAACCGTGATCTTGGTGAGGTCCTGTCGGAAGTCTTCGGTGCCAAACGATTTCATGCACCCGAGCGCCGCTTTCTGGTCGGATTGGTGGCAGAGTTTGATGGCACCTTGACGTTGCGCTTCCGTGACTGCAAGCACGCCCTTCACCGAGAAGAACTGCGTGGTGAACTGATCGAAGAACGAGTCACGATCAGCGGTCAGATCAGCAGTCATTTTCGCAGCTTGCGCCGGTGTGAGCGGCCCATCAGGGTTGTCGTCCGACTTCATCATCGCCGGCGGCACCGCA
>JAYTKG010000347.1:0-1956 GCA_043730435.1 Acidimicrobiia bacterium
GCCCTCCCGCGCCCGAGCTGCTCGCCTACCTGGCGGTTACGACTGCTCGGACTCATACAGGTGGCGACCAGATCGCCCATGCCCGTTAAGCCGGCAAAGGTTGCCGCTTCGCCACCCATCGCAACGCCGAGGCGGCTCAGCTCGGCGAGGCCTCGCGTCATGACACCGGCGCGGGTGTTATCCCCTACGCCGAGGCCCTGCGCCATACCGCTGGCAATGGCAATCACATTCTTGAGCGCTCCGCCGAGTTCGCAGCCGATCACGTCGTGGTTCGTGTAAACCCGCAACAAGCCTGTTTGCAGGACCGACTGAAGTGCGGCCGCAACATCAAGGTCCTCGGTTGCGATCACCGAGGCCGCCGCTTGCCCGGCCATGATTTCGCGAGCCAAGTTAGGCCCAGTGAGTGCCGCGGCCGGGCGTCCCGGAAGTACCTCTTTCAGCACCTGGGTCATGCGTAAAAGCGTTCCGGCCTCTAAGCCCTTTGAAAGGCTGATGGCCGGAATCCAGGGACGAACGTCCGGTTTAGCCACCTCTAGGACCGCGCGGAATCCCTGTGACGGAACTCCCACGATGAGCAACTCGGCATGCCGCGCTGCTTCAGACAACACTGACGTGGCCCGTAACTGATCAGACAGCGTGAAGCCCGGTAAATAGCCGCTACTTCGATGCTGGTCGTTAATTTCGTCCACCACGCTGGCGTCCCTGGCCCACAGGACCGTGTCATGGTGATGGCTTACGAGTGACGCTACGGTGGTCCCCCACGAACCGCCTCCCAGAACCGTTACTTTCATAGATTGACGTTACCTCGCGACAAAGATGACAATTTCGAGTCTGGTTCATCGGATACCAACCAACTTGATACTCTCTTAACAAATACTTGCAAACACGACGACGTACGGGCGACTCGGGCGGAAGGACAGCGGTACGGAGTGGTTGGCATCGCACTTTGATCCACAACCCGAGGAGATTCAACCCCATGATTCATTCGCGCTCCAAGCTGGCTACGGGGCTTTTTGCCCTTGCGCTGTCCGCTCTCGCTCTGCCTCTCACGCAGCGAGCAGTCAGTGCAGCACCGGCTGGCACCGTCGGTCGACTCAACTTGGCAACGTCCAATTTCGAACTCGCTGTTGGGCTCCAGGAGTCAACCATGGGCTTCGCCAGCCTGACCAGTCCGGGTGTCGGTCCTCGGGCGCAAAAGGCCATCTCGGTGAAGATCACCCCGGATAAGAAGGCCACGCTTTCTGGCGCCTGCAACGGCAAGGATGTGACCGGGCCCGAGACTGCCGGATGCGTCACCGGCCTCACCGACGTGAACAAGCTCGAAGGAAAAGACGAAATTGTTTCCTACGACGACGTGACCGGTTCGGTCGGCGGCTTGGCCGTTATACCGGCGTCAGTTGCGGCATCCAACGCGGTTGAAATCGTTACGGCTCCGCAGACCCGGGCCTTCGCCAAAGGCGGCGCACTCGGACCGGGCGGCATCACCACCACCGATCGCACCGGCAACGTGCTGCACATGCAATGGGTAAATGGCGTGGTTGCCGGGCCCACCTGTCCGGGAGGCAACTCCCCCGGTGACGGCAGCGCGGCCAACTTCAACGGTAGTACCTGTGCCACCCCGCTCGGCACGTTCGGCGAGTTGTATTCGCCGTACGCAAGTGTTGTGAATCTCAACCAACTCATGATGGGCCTCGGCGACGTCGAACTGTCGCCTGACGCCAAGTCGATTCTGGCCACCAACCTCCACGACGGCCACCTCTATACCGGGCCTGTCGATGGTGATGGCGCGCTCACCAAAATCGACAGTGTTCCCGCGTTTGCGAACTCTGCCGACTGGCGACCCTACGGCCTGTCGAACTACGGGGATCTCACGATCGTCACCTGGACCCAGATCGGACCGAATCAGACCACCGTTTCGTTCGGCGTTGCGTCGTACAGCTCGGCCGGTGTCTGGAA
>JAYTKG010000348.1:0-5643 GCA_043730435.1 Acidimicrobiia bacterium
TCACGGACTTTTACTCCGCGAGCGCTCTCTGCGACCTTGGCGACTTTCTTAGCTGACGATGCTTTGCCCACGAGGGGAAGACTCTATACGAGTCCGGCCGAAACTGCGGGTTCACACCTTGCCATGGTGACGAAGTTCATCGAAAAGCCGCTCGTACGACTCGGCCACTGCAGCCGGAGAGGCCCACTGTTCAACGAACGACCGCCCACGCTGCCCCATGGCGGCTCGGCCCGGTGCGTCGGCCAGCAGCGATCTGAGGCCCGCGAGGAAGGCGTCGGGATCCTCGGGCGGCACGGCGACACCGCAGGCCGCTCGCTCGACCACCCGGGCAACCTCGGTTCCGGCGTCGACGCTCGCGAGCAACGGCCGACCAGCAGCGAGAACCGAGTAGGTCTTGGATGGCACGCTGGAGCGCGCTAACCCCTTCTTGAGCGGAACGAGGTGAATATCGCCCGAGGCCAGCACCTCGGCCAGCCGCTCTCGGGGCTGGTAGGGGGCAAATCGCACGTTGGGCAGATCGGCGGTTTGGGCCTTGATGGGCTCAAGCCCCGACCCTCCCCCGTTGATGACGAACACCACCGACGGGTCATGCCGCAGCTCGCGGGCAGCGTGAGCCACCAGTTCTAGCGACTGGGACAGGCCAACGTTGCCTGCGTACAGCACGACCGTCTCGTCACCGATGCCGAGCTCTTGGCGATACTTCGTCATGCGATCGCTCGGCGTTATCGCGACAGTGTCGACAAAATTTGGGATAACCCGGATCTTGTCGCGGTGCACCGGACCGACCTTGGCGATGAGGTTGTCCCTCAGATCTTCGGACAACACCGTGACCGCGTCGGCGCGTTCGTAACTGAACCGCTCCAACCATTTCGCCAGCGAGATGACCCGCCCGTTCGTGATGGCACCCAGTTCCACCGCCACGTCGGGGAAGACGTCTTGGATGTTGAACACCAGCGGACCTCGGCGGGCCAGGTGCATCCCCCACCCGGTGAGCCCGAGGGTGAGCGGTGGCGACATGGCCAACACACCGTCGACCTTGCCGCCCCGCAGACCGGTCAAGCCCGCCAGCGCGCTGAACGCCGCAAACGCGGCGGCGCGCTGCGGGATGGAGGTCTTGTCGGTGGGAAACGGATTGACCCGAGTGATGGAACCCCACTGCGTCTTTTCCCGTCGCACCATCTTGCCGGCCCACGGCGCGTCGACCCGGTGGTTCACATACCAGGGCAGCGCAGTGACTACATGCAATTCGTGGCCCCGATCGGCCAACTCGAGCACGATGCGCGAAATGACCTCGCCGGTTGGCGCGGCATCAGGAGCGAAGTGCGGGCAAAGGACGGCAAGCTTCAACGGTGTTCTCCAGCTTTGGTGTAGGCAAGGTGCAGCGCAGCCGCGGTGTTCTCGGCCGTAAAGGCAGCCGCTCGACGGTAGCCGCGAGAGCGAAGATCGGCGGAAACGGCCGAATCGTCCAGCACCTTAAGCAACGCCTCGGTCCAACCCGTGATGTCGTCGGGGTCGACCAGGATGCCGGCGTCCCCGACGGCTTCGGGAAGCGCCGTCACGTTCGACGCAACGACCGGGCAACCGGCCGCCATTGCTTCGAGAACCGGTATACCGAAGCCCTCGTAGCGACTGGGAAACGCCATGACGCTCGCCATGGCGTAGATACCGTCGCGATCGGCCGCGGGAATGCGCCCGGGGCGGACAATGCCGCCGGTGATGCCAAGACTGGCGGCAGCGGCGTGCACCTCCGCTTCGCACGGTCCGACGCCACCAAGCAGGACCAGCCGCAGCGTCGGCTCGGCCCGCAGCAACGGCGCCATGGCCGCGAGAAGCGTGTGGTGGTTCTTGTGGCGGTAGGTGATGGCCGGGTACACCACGACCCGGCCTGGCATGTCGTATGCGGCCCGTAGCGCTTCTGACTGGGTTCGGTTCGCCAATCCGGTGTTCAGGGCATTCGGCACCACAACGAGGCGATCAGCTGGCACGTGAAAGGCCTCCGCCAGCGTGTCGGCCACGAACCTGCTGGGGGTCGCGATGATCGCGGCACGTTTCACCGCAGCGGGTACTGCCCGTCGAAGGTAGCCAAGCTTCAGAGACGAAAATGTGTCCGGGTACACCAGGTACTGGATGTCGTGGATGGTAAGCACCGTCGGGCCGGGCGAACCGGGGGGAACCGTGCCGCCCGCGTGGTGCACAAGGTCGAACCGGCCGCGGCGCAGCTGCATGTTGAGCCAGCCCAGTTCGGCTGCGACCCGCAGCTCACGACGTCGGCCGCTGACCGGCGCCGTGATCACGCGACAGCGCAACGCCAGATCGGTGTGGGCCTCGGCGAACCCGGGCAGCGCAAACAGGGTGAGCTGATCGAGGTGCTGATCTCTCCGTGGCCCATCGACAAGGGCAAGGAGCTGACGGGTGACGTATTCCTCCGACCCGCCGACGCCGCCGGGCACCATCCACAAAAGGTTGACAGCAACCTTCACCGTGCCACCTCGTCATAGGCAGCACGGGTAAGACGGGCCGTCTCGGCCCACGTCATCTGGGCGGCCCGTGCCTTACCTTTAGCGGCCAAGGTAGTTGCATTTGCAAGTGCTTCGGCGATACCGCGCGCGATGTCGGCAGGGTCGTTCGGATCGATCAGCACCGCTGCTCCGCCGGCCACCTCCTCGGTACTGGTGCCGCGAGACGTGACGACCGGAGTGCCGTGCGCCATGGCCTCGGCGACCGGCAGTCCGAAACCTTCACGGAAGCTCGGGTACACGAACACCGCTGCGCCGGCGTAGACCGCGGCGAGATCGTCGGGAGGAAGAAATCCGAGCGCCCGCACGCGAGGCGCAATCGCGGAAGGAATGGCCATCTCGTCGCCCCACCCGGTCGGACCGACCACGACAAGGTCATAGTCGCCATCCTGCATGTGTGCGAATGCACGCAGAAGCCCGGCCAGGTTCTTGCGAGGCTCCTTGGTGCCGACGAACAAAAGGTACGGCTTGACCAGCCCGAGCCGTGAGCGCACCTCGGCCAATTCGGCGACCGCCACCGGACGAACCGCGTCAGCTCCTAACGGCACATGGCGCAGCCGATCGGTGGGAATGCTGGCGGTGGCACAGTCATGCAGTGTTGCGAGTGATGAGCAGAGCACCAGGTCGGCGTGGCGTTTGATGAGTTCCAGGCTGCGGCGAAACAAACCGGTGCCTCGAGTCGTGAACATGGCCGGGTCGTGCAGAAACGCAACGTCATGGACGGTCACCACCAACGGCTTTCGCGTGGGCGGAATGAGAATGGTGGTGGCATGCACCACATCGACGTGCCGCGTCATCCATTCAATGCGGGGTATTTGAACTCTCGCCCATAGGTCGTACATCAAGGGTGCTGGCAGTGGCACATGACGCACCCGCAAGCCTGGATCAAACGTTGCGTCCGGTGCTTGACGGTGCCAGGCCGCCACGCCAAGCAGGTCAAGATCGGGCTGCCGTTGGAGCTCCTCGATCACCCGGCAGGCGGCAACAGCCGTGCCGCCGGGCACCCGGTGCCAACACTGTTCGACGGTGATGGCAACATGCACCTCTCCATTGTTGCCGCCCCGTACCCGTCCGGTACGGACCTGGCGCGTTCTGTCTCGGGCAGCCAAGACTTGCGGCGCAGCAGAACTTGGCCCCGAAACCGTCAAGGTCGTTGCAGGACTTAGCGAAAACCCTTCACAACTGACCGATCGTTCGTTACCTTGATCCCTGTTCCGAGTGCGTGGTGTTGTTCCGGGTGTAGGGAGTGCCGATCAGTGACGGGAGAATCCTGGTCGGCCTCCGCAACCCAGCCCTACGCAACCAGCTTCTGAACAAGCTCGGCTAACGGCACACGGAAGTCCCGCAGAGGACCTAGTCCAGACGTTCGAAGCACTGCGTTGTCGAGCACGCTGTTGGCTGGCCGAGGCGCCGGACGAGGCGGCTGCAGGTCGTCGGTTGCACATGGCAGCACCATGTCTGGGTTCCGGCCGGCGGCGGTCACAACCGCTTGGGCGAACTCGAACCAGGTGACCTCCCCCGTATTCGTCGTGTGGTGCACACCGGGCCGACGATCAACCGCCAGGCGACGAAGCAACGGGGCCAGGTCACCACAAAAGGTGGGGTGACCACGCTGGTCATTCACGAAGGTGAGCGTGTCGCGCTCGGCTGCGAATCGCAGAATCGTCTTCACCATGTTGGGACCGAACTCACCGCAAAGCCACGATGTGCGGGCGATGGTGGCGCCGATGCCCGCTTGCAGCACCTCACGCTCCCCCGCCAGTTTCGAAGCGCCGTAAACCGAACGCGGGTTGGGCTGGTCCCACTCGTGATATGGCTCGGCCTTGGTGCCATCGAACACATAATCGGTGGAAACGTGCACCAAATGGGCATTGGTCTGGCGACAGGCCTCGGCGATCCAGCGGGCAGCCAGTCCGTTGGTGAGAAAAGCGCGATCAGGGTCACTCTCGCACGCGTCGACGGCAGTCCAGGTTGCGCAGTTGATGACTGCGTGCGGTTTCGCCGAATGCACGGCGCTGAGCACTGCGTCTCGATCGGTGACATCGAGTGACACCCGGTCGAGCGCAGTTACGTCGTCGCCAGCCGCTTCACAGACCAGTCGACAGTCGTGGCCGAGCTGACCGGCCGCGCCGGTGATAAGGACGCGCACTGGTTAGAACGCGGCGCGAGCCTTGAGGGGCTCCCACCATGAACGGTTGTCCCGGTACCAGCCGACGGTCTCTTCCAGCGCCTCATCCAGCTCGCGCTGCGGGGTCCAGCCGAGGGCGTGGATCTTGTCGGTGGTGATCGAGTAGCGGCGGTCGTGGCCGAGCCGGTCTGCCACTTTGTCGATAGCCGATGCATCTCGGCCGGTGAGCTTTAGCAGCCGCCCGACCAGGTCGACGTTGGTGATTTCGTTGTGGGCGCCGATGTTGTAAATCTCGCCGAGTGTTCCCTTACGCAGCACCAGGTCGACAGCCCGACAGTTGTCGAGCACGTAGAGCCAATCACGCACGTTGAGGCCATCTCCGTAGAGGGGAATGTTCTTCCCGTCGAGCAGATTGGTGGTGAAGAGCGGGATGGCTTTTTCAGGAAATTGATACGGTCCAAATTGATTGGACGATCGGGTCACCATGACCGGAACCTTGTGCGTCACGAAGTAACTCAAGGCAATGAGATCGCTACCGGCCTTGGCCGCCGAGTACGGCGAGCGGGGGCCGAGCGGATCGGTTTCGGTGTAGGAACCTTTGTCGATGGTGCCGTAGACCTCGTCGGTGGAGATGTGCACGAAACGGTCGACACCGACTTGTCGAGCCGTGTCACACATGACGTTGGTGCCGTCGCAGTTGGTGCGCACGAACACGTGCCCGTCCTTGATCGAACGGTCGACGTGACTCTCCGCGGCAAAGTGCACCACCCCGTCGTGCCCGTCCATCGACGACAACACCAGATCCTGATCACAGATGTCACCGTGCACAAACGTGCAGCGGCCACTATCAAGCAGGTCACGCATGTTCTCGCGATTTCCTGCGTAGGTGAGCGAGTCAAGAATGGTGACGGTGTCGTCGGTGGTAGCCAGCACATGGCGCACATAGTTGGAGCCGATGAAACCGGCCGCACCGGTGACAAATAGTTTCACTTGCAACTT
>JAYTKG010000349.1:0-6180 GCA_043730435.1 Acidimicrobiia bacterium
CCTCAGCATTCACCTGCGCAAGAAAGGGGCGGCCGAGATCAAGGTGCACATCCATGCCGATATCGATCAGGCGAGCCTGTTCCCCACCACCCAGCGCGGAAATGCAACAACGGCGGCAATAGAGGTCGAATGAACGCCGTCCTGTTCACCGACCGCCAGGCGGTCGCCTCGCCCGCGGGACTGGGGGCCGCGGAACGTGCGTTTGCGAAGCGCTTCCCCAGCTTCGACCCCGACGGGAGATTCGCGGCGATGAGACGCTGCGAGTACGGACGCCTTGATACTGAGCAGCACGTGTATCTCGACTACTCCGGCGGCAGCCTCTATGCGGCGAGCCAGATAGAGACGCACGCGCGGCTGCTCGGTCACGGCGTATTCGGCAACCCGCACTCGAATAACCCCACGTCGCTGGCTGCGACCGCACTCGTGGCCGACGCACGCGAGGCCGCGCTCGAGTTCTTCGGTGCGTCACCCGACGAGTACTACTGCGTCTTCACGGCCAACGCTACCGGTGCGTTGAAGCTGGTGGGCGAGTCGTACCCGTTCGCGCACGGCGGAGCTTTCGCGCTCACGGTCGACAACCACAACTCCGTCAACGGCATCCGCGAGTTTGCCCGCCGGAAGGGCGCTGCCATCACCTACGTGCCCGTCGTCGCGCCCGAGCTTCGGGTCGACCGCGCGGCGTTGACCGACGTACTGACCACTGCCGACTCATCGGTGTCGAACTTGCTGGCGTTTCCGGCTCAGTCGAACTTCTCGGGTGTGCAGCACCCACTCGACATCGTCGAGGAGGCACACGACCGCGGTTGGGACGTGCTGCTCGACGCCGCCGCGTTCGCACCCACGAACCGACTGGACGTATCACGCATCCGACCCGACTTCGTGGCCGCTTCGTTCTACAAGATCATCGGATACCCGACCGGCGTCGGCTGTTTGCTCGTTCGCCGCGATCGCATGCGGACACTGGCTCGGCCCTGGTTTGCGGGCGGCACAGTGACCATCGCGTCCGTACGAGGTGACGGTCACTACCTCCGACCTGACGAGGGCGGCTTTGAGGACGGCACGGTCGACTACCTCAACCTGCCCGCCGTTGCAACCGGCTTGCGGCGGGTCGATCAGCTCGGAATTGCAAGGATCCACGAACGGGTGGCGTGCCTCACCCTCTGGCTCCTCGATGCAATGGCCTCAGTCCTCCATGACAATGGCCGGCCTGTGGTCAGTGTTTACGGCCCTGCAAGCTCAGACCACCGCGGCGGTACCGTGGCCTTTGCCGTCCGCGACCGCAACGGGCGCGTTGTGTGCGAGCGCCACGTCGAGGCGTTGGCCAGCCGGGCCAACATCTCGCTGCGCACCGGATGCTTCTGCAACCCGGGTGCCAGCGAGACGGCGCATAACCTTCGGTCCGACGAGATGGGAGCGTGGTTCGGCCAGGCAGAGCCGGTCTGGCCCGACGAGCTACGCGACGGCCTGATTCGTGAGCACGACCGCGCCGTGTTTGCCATAAGGGTGTCTCTCGGAATTGCCAGCAACTTCGCCGACGTCTATCGCTTTGCCTGTTTCCTTCAGAACTTCGTCGACCGAACGACTGACGAGATCTCATACATCGCGAATGGAGGGCAAGGCTCATGACCGTTCAGCATCTTTTCGGGGGCTTCGCTGGTTTCCTCACCCTCATCTGCGTCGTTCCGTACTTTCGCGATGTCCGGCGTGGTGTGACCATCCCACAGAGGATGTCGTGGTTCATCTTCGCCATGCTTTCCACGGGTGCCACTGTCGCTCAAGCTGCGGCAGGAGCCGATTCGGGCGTCCTCCTGGCCGGAGGAGCGGCAATCGGCTTCTCCGCTGTCTTTGCCGCATCCATCAAACGTGGCGTCGGCGGGGCATCACGGTGGGATTTCGTGGCCTTAGGAATCGGGATTGCTGGGCTTGCGCTCTGGCACTTTTCCAACCAGCCCATGGTCGCCGTGGCTGCGATCATGGTCGCCGAGTTGGCCGCCGTTGCGCTGACGGTGGCCAAGTTGTTGAAAGCTCCAGGCACCGAAACCCTCTCCACCTGGGCCATTGATTGCGTCGCAGGCATGATGGCAATCATCGCTGTGGGGAAGGTCGACGCGACACATCTGCTGTATCCCGCTCATCACGTGGTCCTAAACGGCGCCGTCGTTACGGCCATATTGACGGGACACAAGTTGAAGCAACGGTCACCGTTGCTCAAGAAGGACAATGGCGGTAGCGCCAGGTTGGCGGTCGCTACGCACGCAACCGCCAACGGTCCTATCTCATGACGTTGTTTGCGTTCGACCCGGCAGCGTTCTCGGCGCAAAAGTACAACCAGTCGTACTTTTCCACGGTCATGCAGGATGAACGGGTACTACTCAGGTGGCTCGCCACTTCGGCTCCCAGACATCTGACTGTCGCGGACCCAAAAATACAAAGCGCCGGCCGGCGTTCACTGCTCGATGTTGGGTCAGGTCCGACCGTGCACCACATGCTCTCGCTCTGCCGGGAGGTCGACGAAATTGTGGTGAGTGATTACCTTGCGGAGAATTTGGCAGAGATCCAACGGTGGCTCGATGGGGAAGACGCGGCTCACGATTGGACGCCTTTCGCCCGAGACATCCTCGCTGCGGAAGGCACGACGCCAACCCGGTCACGAATTGGCCAGCGCCAGAATCTGCTTCGCTCGAAAGTCAAAACTTTGGCCGCCATCGACCTCAGGTCGCCGAGCCCCCTCTACCCGGCGATGCCTCACGGAGCTTCGATCGAACAGCCTCACTTTGATGTCGTAACGAGCTTCTACTGCGCCGATTCGGCTACGCCCTCCGTTGAGGAATTCCACAGCATGATCGCAAACTTGACCACGTTGATTGCCGCGGGCGGATCATTCATCGGATCCTTCTTGGGTGGTTGCCGGGGCTACCGTGTCGGGACGCGATGGTTGCCAAGTGCCAATCTGGACGCGGACGACATCACTTCTGCCCTGAGCCGGAGCGGACTGATCGTGAATGAATTGACCTGCTTCCAGACCCCCGACCTCGAGGGCCATGGGTTTGATCACATCTACGTCACCGCCGCATCGAAGGTTGCCGACGCCCGGGCTCAATGACGGCGATGGCCCAAGGGTTAGCGGGCGTTGTCCTGATGGCTGATCATGGCGTCGAGGAGGGTTGGCCATAGTGGGATTGGCAGATCGTGGCCCATGTCGTTGAGCACCATGAGGGTGGCGCCCGGGATGAGTTCGGCGCAACGTTGGCCACCGGAAAGCGAGATCAGCGTGTCGGCCCGACCGTGAATGACGAGGGTCGGCGTAGTGAGCTGAGCAAGACCTTCGACCCGGGATGGCGAACCGAGGATGGCGAGGTATTGGCGCACGGCACCATCCGGGAAGAACATGCGGTCGAAGTCCCGGCCAATGCGAGCGCGTTCCAGTTGATCGTCGAAGTAGCGAGGACTGGACCAGACCCGACGGCCCCGCACCGCTTGCTCGATGTACTCGGAGCGCACATCAATAGGCGGTGCGGTCAGCGCAACTCTCGCCTCAGGCGTGGACTGGCCGAACTCTTGCTCGCCAGTGGTGGACATGATGGAGGTAAGAGACAACACCCGATGAGGATGTTCTATCGCCATGGTCTGCACGATCATTCCACCCATGGAGACCCCTGCGATGTGGGCTTGCTCAATGCCAAGCGCGGTCAGCAGCCCCATGCCATCGGAGGCCATATCGCTGAGCAGATACGGAAGTTCGGGCATATCGCCCTCGCCATTGCGAGCAGCCATCACCTTCGACAACAGGCCCTCTCCCCCGGTGAGATGACTGGACCGGCCAACGTCACGATTGTCGTACCGAATGACGTAGCGCCCACGAGCTGCGAAGCGTTCGCACATGGCGGTCTCCCACCCAGTGAGCTGCGAGGTGAACCCGTTCACCAGCAGCAACGCCGGGTCGCTCGGGTTCCCGAACGTCTCGTAACAAAGCTCAATCCCGTTCGCACCAATCATCGCCATGTTCGCAGTATCGCCAGTGGCCAACGGCCGGTCAAACCCTTGCGGTCATCGGAGGATGAGCGAGGCGAGTTGACGCATTTCGTGGTCGAAGAAGACGTCATTGTTATTGACGACGTTGTGACGGTGGCCGAACAGCTCGGAGCTGATGGCACCGAACAGATGCGTCCAGCCGATAAGACCGTTGATCACGGCCACGTCGGGAAGGTCCGAGGACGCTTGGTTGGCTCGCAAGGGTCCGATGGATCGAGCGACGGTCTTCGAGACCGGTCGGGCTGAGTTGGCCAGGCGACCAACGGCATGGGCATCGTGCAGGATGCCCAAAAGAACGGTGGAGAATCGCACCACCGGCTCGACGGTTGCCTCAGGTGCAACATAACCGGGCACTGGCGTGCCGTAGATCAGTGCGTACTCGTGCGGATTCGCTAACGCCCAGGTTCGCACGGCCTTGCAGACGGCGAGCCACCGTTCGAGCAAGTCTGTCCGTTTGCAGGCACGATCGGCCGCCTCGCCCACGTCGGCGACGGCCCCGTACGCATCCACGATGAGTGCCGTCAGCAAATCGTCTCGGCTCGGGAAGTAGCGGTACAGAGCGGATGACACCATGCCGAGATCACGGGCGACAGCGCGTAGCGAGAGGTTTGCCGCGCCACCCTCGGCCAGGTGTCGGCGAGCGACAGCAAGAATCTCTTTCGTGAGCTCGGCCCGAACACGCGCCCGAGCGTTTCGGGGTGCGGAGGCATTAGTCATGGGGGAATGATGCCGCATTTTGAGAGCACTGGCAAATAACGAGAGCAGCGCTCTTGACAACACAGTCGGAATGCGTCAAGACTGAACTCACCGAGAGCAGTGCTCTCTCAACAAATCAGGAGTTACGAAATGACCACATCATCCATTCACGTCGTCGTCGGATCGGGCCCGGTCGGCACAACAACCGCCTCGCTCATGGCCGACCTCGGTCACCAGGTCCGGGTGATCACTCGCTCGGGCAGCGGTCCTACCCACCCAAACGTTGAGCGGCTGGCGCTCGACGCCACCAACGCTGCGGCCCTCGCGACGGCGACTGCAGGAGCCGCCGCGATCTACAACTGCGTCAACCCGCCGTATCACCGTTGGCCCACTGACTGGCCGCCTCTGGCCAACGCGATGCTTGCTGCGGCCGAGTCGTCCGGTGCGGTGCTCGTCATTATGGGAAACCTGTACGGCTACGGACCCGTGACGCGGCCGATGAAGGAGAGCGACCCCCTTCTTTCAACCGGCGTAAAAGGTGCCGTGCGCATCAAGATGTGGAGCGACGCACTTGCCGCGCACGAGTCCGGCCGCATCCGTGCCACCGAGGTCAGGGCCAGTGACTTCTTCGGGCCCGAGGTGCTGAACAGCCACCTCGGCGAGCGGGTCATCCCAAAGCTTTTGAAGGGCAAAGGCGTGCAGGTAGTGGGCAACCCCGACATGGCGCACAGCTTCACCTTCATGGCCGACGTGGCCCGCGCACTGGTGACCGCCGCCACCGACGAACGGGCATGGGGCAAGGCCTGGCATGTACCAACCAATCCGGCCATCACCCCACGCGAAATGATCACGATGATGAGCAACATTGCCGGTGTCGCTCCCGTCAAGGTCAGTGGCATACCTAACGCCCTGCTGAAGGTCGGTGGATTGTTCTCGCCACTCTTTCGCGAGCTACCCGAAATGCTCTACCAGTTCGACCGTCCGTTCATCGTCGAATCATCGCTCTTCACCTCCACCTTCGGCCAGAGCGCAACACCGTTGGACGAAGCCCTCACCGCGACCGTCAACTGGTATCGCCATCGCACGTCTTGAGTCAGAGCGAGCGTGATCCTCTAGATTCTTCGCCTGTGACCAGCGGATTGATTCGGGCGATTGCGCCGGGGCGAGTGAATATCATTGGCGACCACACCGATTACACCGGTGGGCTTGTGTTGCCGATGACTATCGACCGGGCAACGGTGATTGAGGGTCGCTTCCAGGATGGTCCGGTGGAGCTCACATCGTCGGACGATCCAACGCCCGCGGTGGTGGCTCTCGATGAGGACGACCCGTTTCACGTCACGCCCCAGTGGGCCCGCTACGTGGCGGGTGTGGTCTATGAAATGCAGCCGAAGCGCGGCTTCAAGGGCACGGTCACCACGACGATTCCGAGCGGCGCCGGGCTGTCGTCAA
>JAYTKG010000350.1:0-2449 GCA_043730435.1 Acidimicrobiia bacterium
GGCGTTTTCGCGGGAGTGTCGTCATACGCTCCTGCGAAAACGCAGCGGGAGCGATACGGTCTGTTCGTCTGTGGTCTGTTGTTCATCATGACCGTTGTCGTTGGTTCCGGATACTCGTCCGACGGAGTGCAGGCGTCCGAGTCGCCGACGTGCCAGGCCGTTGGTGCCGATCACGAAATTTGTGTGATGAGCGGCCCCCGCCCAGGTACCTTTCTGCTGACAGACCGTGGACCGCGATCCACTGACGAAACCGTGGTCGGTGCCATTCCGGCGGACCCTGCGGCCTGTCCTGACCAGACGTTCACGGTTCGTGTCGAGAAAAGCAGTGCGACTGCTAACGGCACTGTCCCCAATACCGATGGGGCCTTGGTCGCGGTCACCGCATCGCCGACGACTTGCCCATTGGCGTCTCCGTCAAAGGAGCTTCGCCTCGTCCTCGGTTCGTCGCATGTCGGGCTCGGCGCCCAGGACATGGCAGACGGGATCTTCGTTCCAACGCGTGCGTCTGTGGCTGCTATCGCCTCGTTTGATCCCGACCGAGCGGCGAAAAGTGATCTCTCGACGGTTCGTCCATCGGTGCGGGTTGACTCGATCTCGATACCTTCAGGTGCGACAACCGGGGTGCCGTGTCGGCGGGCCCGTCGACCAAATCGATGTCGCAGCGACTACCGCGCTGCCATGAAAGCGCCCTCTTCTTACGGTCAAGGCCGGTGCGGCAACTGCCAGGCGAAAGCGAGGCTCGCTCTGATCACAACGAAGAAGGATAGCGTCGACACCGTAACGGATTTGCGATCGTTTCTCGGAAAGATCGACAGTGCTGGTGACGCTCGGCTCCTGTTGGACGCATCCGCTGTCTGGCTCACGAACGAGGGCCGTTGGCTCGGTGTCCACCGCGAATTCGATGGCACCTGTCAACCGTTGGAGGAGGTTGACGTCTACGAGAGCGTCGACCCTAGCGGAGTGATCAAAACCGAGACACGCATCCTAAAGAAGCGCGACTTCACGTCCTGCATTTAAACGGACACCCAAACGCGGCGCCCCTCCGCGCTCACTGTAGACCTGATCACAGTTCGCACGTCGTGTCGCGACCGAGACCTCGACGTGTGAATCTAAAACGGTGTGGACGTGACCGACGGGGCCGGTGATGAGAATTCGATTCTTTCGAAGACCGTCCGAAGGCTCGGCTCGCCTTCGCGCACCCAGTCATGAAGGCTGTGCGAAAGCACTCGGTGAACAACGCCACGATTGTCGAAGTCGATTTCCGTCGCTTGTCGAGCAGCGCATCGGTCATGGCTGCGGAGAAGTGGTTGTCCCCAGTCGTTGGACTCAAAGACGTGAAACGCAGCCATGTTGAGGGCTACAAGCGATACCTCGCGCAACGCGAAACACCATCGGGCACGTTGATGAAACCATCAACGATCACGATGCGACTCGGCATCGTTCGCGTCGCTATCGAACGACTCATCGAATGGGACCACCCAGACACACCCAACCGGAACCCGATCTTCGGGACCGACCTGCCCAAACTCGATCAACCCCTCCCAAAATTCTTGGATGATGACCAAGCAACCAAGTTCATGCAAGCAGCAACGCGACTCGATCCCCAGCGACGACTCGTGTGCGAAATGCTCATCAGAACCGGCATACGAATCGGTGAACTATGCGCACTTAGAAACGACGCAATCAAACGGATCGGTGATACAGCATGGATGCAAGTACCCGTCGGAAAACTCCACACCGACCGCTACATCCCACTCCACCCAATCCTGCTCGAGCTCCTACACACCTGGCGTGAAACCGCGCCACCAAACACGACCGAACTACTCATCACAAACAGCACCGGACAGCCACTCAACAGAGACAGCGTCACACGCACCGTTGCCCGATGCGCACGATGGGCCGGCATCGGCCACGTCCACCCACACCAACTCCGCCACACCCTCGCCACCCAAGCCATCAACCGCGGCATGAGCCTCGAAGCCATCGCCGCCATGCTCGGCCACAAATCCATGCGAATGACCCTCGTCTACGCCCGCATCGCCGACCGCACCGTCGCCGACCAATACTTCACCGCCGCCAACAAAATCGACGCCATGTACGAAACCCCTTGACAACATCACCGGCATATGGGCCAGAGTCGGGCGGAGCCCGGAGCGTGTTCGGGCGTGTTATTGCGGCGTGATGTCGATGGTCGACTAGTGATCGAATCATCAACAAAATCGGCTTCGCACCACTCGACCACACCGGCCGCAAACTTCTCTTCCGGCTCGTCTCCGCTGCTTAAGAATGACCCTTTCCGGGGTCTACGCGATTGACGCGGCAAGGGGTGGTTTGGCTGGTTCGGTCCATCAGGTTAGTCGGAGGGCGCGGTATCGGCATTTGAGGGTGTAGTTCCGGGTTGAGCGGTAGCCGTAGCCGAGTCGTTTCACGTGTTTGATGGTCCGGTTCC
>JAYTKG010000351.1:0-2170 GCA_043730435.1 Acidimicrobiia bacterium
CTCAACGGCGTGACACCGTATCTGCCGGAAGAGTTCACCGCGCCTGAAGTTGACCTCCTCCGCCGGTATTTCACCAATGTCGACGGCCCCGTTTTCGCCCTCGTGAACCTGCCTGAGTTGGTCAAGGGAGCGCTCATGTCGCGCTACTCGCGCAGCCCGAAGAGCCTGCGGCGCCTTTTTCTCGATGAGTTCGTCGGCGACCTCGACGTATCAGGCGACGACGGGGTTGATGCCACGGTCGGTATCGGGCGGGCCGAGGCGTTCTATGAGAAGAACTTTGTGGAATACGGCGACGATTCCATCGCGCAGCTTGGCGGCGTTCACCTGGCGTGCGAGCAGGCGTCGAACGTGCTCACCAAGATCCTCGAGTGGGGCCGCCTGCTGTCGTACATCGAACAGAGCACTCGCTACATCAACTACGACTTGCGGCTCGGTGGTCGCTACCGCTTCCATCGTGATCCCGGCATCTTGGGCAGCGCGCTCGGCACTCGCTATGTGGCCGATATGGACCGTACGTTCGAGGCCTACACGACCGTCGTGCAGGCCGTCATCGACCATTTGCGCGCCACGGTGCCGCAACTGCCGACCGATAGTGATTTCGTGTACCGCCAAGCCATCCGGGCCAAGGCGCTCGACGCAGCCCGCGGTATGTTGCCGGCATCGACCCTGTCGAATTTGGGCATCTACGGGTCGGGTCAGGGCTACGAAAACCTGCTGCTCCGTATGCGAGCCCACCCGCTGCCCGAGGCGCGTGCCTACGCCGACCTCATGTTGGTCGAGCTTCGCAAGGTCATCCCCACCTTTATGCGACGCGTTGATCTGCCCGACCGCGGCGTGGTGTGGTCGAGCTACCTCGAGTCCACTCGCGAAGCAACGTCCGTCGTGGCACACGACTTGTTCACCGACGTCGAGCCACGCGATGTGGCCGAAGTCACGTTGCTCGACTGGGACCCCGACGGTGAGGACAAACTGGTGGCGGCCACACTGTACCCGCACCTGGCGCTCTCGGAAGAACAGATACTGGCCAGAGTCTGCACGATGTCAACGGCCGAGAAGTCGAGCGTGCTGCTCGCTTCCGTTGGAGACCGTCAGAATCGACGCCACAAGCCCGGGCGGGCCTTTGAGCGCACCGACTACCGCTTTGACGTTCTCGGCGACTACGGAGCCTTCCGTGACCTCCAACGTCATCGCCTCATGACCATCGATTGGCAGCGACTATCACCAGCCCATGGCTTCAGCCGACCCGAACTCGTCGATGAAGCCGGTGTAGCCGATCTCTTCAACGAGACCATGGAGCGATCGGCCGACCTCTACGCGGCGCTGGCACCAGAGTTTCCGGCCGAGGCTTCTTATGCCGTGTCCATGGCCTACCGGGTTCGCTACGTCATGCAGTTCAATGCCCGCGAAGCCATGCACATGCTCGAGCTACGCACCGCGCCGCAGGGGCATCCGTCGTACCGGCGGGTGTGTTTGGAGATGCACCGTCTGATCGCAGAACAGGCCGGGCACCGGGCCATTGCCGCCGCAATGACCCACGTGAACTCGGCCGATCCCGGTCTCGAACGGCTGCAAGCCGAGCGTCAGGCGGAGAAGCGTCGGAGTCTGACCGCCGACTGAGCCACCAGCCGCGAGACAACCCGCAGCTGACACCGCGGGCGGTGAGCGGTATACTGCTCGCTGCGGGCGGAACCGTGGAGGTTTTTGCGTTGCCCGTTTTCCGTCGTTTCGTTCGTATCGCCGCTCTCGCAAGTGGCCTATTCCTTGGCATGCCGACGTTGGCTGCCGCTGCGCCTGCAGCGGTCAGTTCGAACTATACGGTGAAGTCGGGTGACACTCTGTCAGGTATCGCATCCCGGTTCGGCGTGTCGCTTCAGAGCCTCCTTCAAACGAATGCCATGACCGCCAAGACCGTGATACGTCCCGGACAGGTGCTCAAGGTCCCGACCGACGTTGCAGCCTCTCGTTCGCCAACCGGCCAGCTTCCATCCGACATCAACACTGCGGAAAAGCGGGCGCTGATCCCCGTGTTCCGGGCCAGTGCGAAGGAGGCGGGGGTGTCCGTCGACCTCCTGATGGCCTTGGCCTACACCGAATCAAGGTGGACTCAGGGCGCCCGTTCACCCGATCGAGCGGTGGGTATGGGGCAGCTCTTACCAAGTACCTCGCGGTA
>JAYTKG010000352.1:0-13917 GCA_043730435.1 Acidimicrobiia bacterium
GGTGCTCGACGCCTCCACCTTCGACGTCTGGGTCGGCACCGACTCCACCGCTACCCTCGCGTCGTCATTCCAGGTCACATAGTCTCCCTCAAAGACCTAGAGAGCGAAGAGGTGTGTGATTAGCGTTCGGCGAGATGCCGTTCGCTGGCCGCTGCGACCGCGCGTTCCACCGGTCGCCGAGTTCTTGCCATTCGCCGATCGCTCGCTCCTCAGCGGCAATCGTGCGGCGCGCTAGTCGCTGGAAGCGGGGCTTGACGCGGTGACGCGATAGCGGCGACAGCGATCTCGAAATCGGAATAGGGCCCGTACTGCGATTTCGCGTTGACCAGTTGTTTGAGCGTTACGCGTTGTTGATTGCGGACCAGATTCGCTCGGGAGAGCACGGCATATCGATGTGTCGCACGCCGAGGTGGGAGAGGGCGTCGATGACGGCGTTTTGGATGGCCGGCGTGGAGCCAATGGTGCCGCTCTCGCCGATGCCTTTGGCTCCGAGCGGGTTGCGCGGGCTGTCGGTCTGCGTGTTGCTCGTCTCGTAGAACGGCAGCTCTGCGGCAGACGGGATGAGGTAGTCCATGAGGTTGCCGGACTTGGGGTTGCCGGCCTCGTCGTATTGCACCCACTCGAACAGAGCCTGCGCTGCGCCTTGGGCGATACCGCCATGCTGCTGGCCGGTAACGAGCATCGGGTTCAGGATGCGACCGCAGTCATCAACCGCAATGTGGCGCAGCATCTTGACGCCACCTGTTTCGGTGTCGACTTCCACGACCGAGACGTGTGCACCGAACGGGAACGTTGAGCCCTGTCCGTCGAAATCGAGCTCATGACGCAGCGCTGCTGGATCGAGGCCCTCGGGTAGTTGGGCTGCGTCTCGTGATGCAAGTGCAAGGTCGGCCCAGGAAACAGATTTCGACGGGACACCAGCCACCTGCAGTCCGCCGTCGCCCTTCACGACGTCATCGACCGAAGCTTCGAGCATGTGGGCAGCGATTTGCTTGGCTCGAGCCATGACTTCGCCGGACGCGACATGGATGGCGCTACCTGCCGTCTGCAGCGAGCGGGAACCAAGCGTTCCTGAACCACGCGGCACGGTGCCCGTGTCAGAGTTGACGAACTTGATGTCGGACATCGGGATGCCGAGCACGTCGGAGGCCAACATGGCGAATGAGGTGTGGTGCCCCTGGCCGTGCACGCTGGTGCCGGCGAAGATCGTTGCTGTGCCATCATCGTTGATTTGGCAGGCGCCGAACTCAATGTGCAGGCCGACCGGAGCGGTCACTTCGACATAGGCGGAAAGGCCGATACCCAACTGCTTCACGGCGCCCGTTGCCCGGCGGGCGGCCTGCTCGGCCCGCAGTTCGGTGTAGCCAGAGGCGGCCAGCACCGCGTCAAGCGGCAACTCGTAGTCGCCGGAGTCGTAATTGCCGCCAGTGATAGTGGTGATGGGCTCGGAGAACTTGGGCAGGAAATTGATGCGACGGATCTCGGCCGGATCGACACCGGTCATGTCCGCTGCGATATCAAGTACCCGCTCAATTAACTGGGTCGCTTCGGGGCGGCCGGCACCACGATAAGCACCGACGGTCGTGTTATTGGTAAGTGCCGTGTAGGCCTGGAATTTTACCGACGGGATGTCGTACACACCGACGGACATCATTTGGGTGAGCATCGGCAGGATCGCACCGATCGCCGGATAGGCACCAGCGGCCGCAACAACGGTGGCGTCCAGACCGACGATGCGACCGTTGTTCTTCACGCCGAGCTTGGCCGTCATCACGTAGTCACGACCATGGACAAGCGACACCATGTCTTCAGAGCGGGTCTCGGCCCACTTCACCGGAACGCCAAGTGTCATTGCCGCCTTGGCGGCCACGACGTACTCCACATAAGTAGCGGCCTTCGGGCCGAAGCCGCCGCCGACCCATGGGCAGATCAGCCGCAACTGGCTGGGCTCCAAGCCAAGCACCGGAGCGAGGGCCCCGTGTGCGGTGTGGGGCGCTTGGTGAGAAATCCAGCACACCAGGGTGCCATCGTCCTGGGGGATGGCGAGCAAACCGTTGTTCTCCATCGGGACGCCAGCGAGGCGCTGGCTCACCATCGAGACCTCGGCCACCACGTCGGCACCCTCAAGCGGCGTGGCATCCTCGCCGTGGTTGATGGCGAAGCACACGTTTGAACCATGATCGGGGAAGAGCAATGGAGCATCGGGCTTCATGGCCTCTACCGCGGAAGTCACCGACGGCAACGCTTCGATATCGACAATGACCGCTTCGGCGGCATCAGCGGCCTGCACCTTGGTCTCGGCGACGATGGCGGCAATGATGTCGCCCACAAACCGGACACGATCCGCTGCGAAGATCGGGCGGTCGAGCGCCGGTGGCATCATCGGGAAGCCGTTCATCGTGCCGAGACCCATCGAGTTTCCGGCGTGGTAGACCGCCCGGACACCGGGCATTGCTTCGGCCTCACTCACATCGACCGAGGTCAGCAAGCCATGAGCACTGCTCGAACGGACGAACGACACGTGCAACATGCCGGGTTCGACCATGTCATCGACGTATTTGCCCTCTCCGGTGAGCAGCGTGGGGTCCTCCACACGTAGGACCGCGTTACCTAAAATCGAACCCGCTGATGCCATCTGAGATCCCCTAGAAGTGTTTTGCTCGGCATGGATCACAACGATCCAGCCGACAACGTCCCCGCGGCCATACTAGGACAGCTCGCGGCGCAAACACCGCACTTTTCTGATCTAAAGAAAAAGGGCGGACCCGTTGTCGGGTTACAGCCAGGGTCCGAGACTGGGGCCGGCGCTGGTGCGACCGGTTAACCACGCCGCAAGGGCTGGGGCTTCTCCGGCGGCGAGACGTTTCGCCACAATTTCGTCGACCAGTTTCGCTACGGCCTCGCCCGGGAGGTCGACGAAGCTGAGGCCACGACCGAGATCGATCCCATGCACCGCCACTTCTCGGAAGCGCATCCAGACCAATTCGGTAGCCGGTACCGTTCGGCCCTGCGCAGTGACGACCAGGTGCTCCCACTGCACCGGAGCGAGAGAATCGAAGGCCACGTCCAACGCGCGAGCCGACGAATGCACCAACCGACGGAGTTCGGCAGCCGGCAACGCTGCGCCAGCTTCAATATCTGCATTGCGCTGCGCGGTGCTGGAGTACATCGGCGTTTCGGTGCTCGTGCGCGCCCACTTCGTGAGCCGCGTGATGGCTTCGGCGTTGAAATGGAGGTGGGCAACGATGTGCGCGATTGTCCAGCCCGGCAGCGCGGAGGGCGATGCAAAGTCACCGTCGTCCAAAGAATCGACGGACCGCAGCATCAAGCGAGTCGTGTCATTCAACCAGGTCCGCGCCTTCATCTGGTTCGGCAGGTGTTGACAAGGCGACCGAGGCCGCCTATTTCGGTGACAACGACGTCACCGTCGTTTAGGTAGCGGGGTGGTTTGCGGGCATGACCGACACCGCCTGGCGTGCCGCTGGCAATCACATCTCCGGGGTTGAGAGTGAGGATGGTGGATATGTACTGCACAAGCGCGACGGGGTCAAAGACGAGGTCGCCGGTATCGGTGTCCTGCATGATCTCACCGTTCACCGTGCAGGTCATTGGCATGCTCGGTCTCACCCCACCGGGCAGTTCATCCGGCGTGGACATGGTGGGCCCGAACGGCGCAGTGTTTTCCCAGGTCTTCCCCTGTAGCCATTGCAGGGTGCGGTTCTGATAGTCCCGAGCAGTGATGTCGTTGATCACCGAGAACCCGGCGATTGCAGCGGTGGCTTCCGCTGCGCTTGCCCTGCGCACCTTGCGGCCGATGATGATCGCAAGTTCGGCTTCCCAATCCCAGGCGGTGCTTTCGCTTCCGAGCTCGATGACGGCATCGGGCGCAATGAGGGCCTCGGGTACTTGGCAAACAGCGTCGGAAATTCGGGAAGGCCACGCCCCATCTCCAGGATGTGGTTGCGGTAGTTCAACCCGACACAGAGCACCTTGCCCGGCCGCGAAATCAACGTCGTAAACCTGGCTTCATCGATTGGTGTTGCCGGGCCCGACGTGTTGGCGGCAAGGTCGGCCCAGTCGTCGTTGGCTAAGAGCTCGCCAAGATCGGCGTGCCCGTTTTCTACGGCGACATCGCTGTCGACTCGGACGGCGCGGTTTCCAGCGGAGGTGGCAATGGTTGCGAGTTTCACTCGTTGGTCCTGTTCAGGTTGTCGGCACGGCTGGGCAGGCCCAGAGCTGGCCGTTGGAAAGGTGGAGGGCTTCAAGGACAGGGCTGTCGCTGAATCGGAAGAGGTCGAGGCCCGCGGCCGATGCTGTTGCCGTGATCGTTGCCCAGGATGGCACGACGAAGAGGTCTCCGGCTTCGACCGTCCAGGTTGTATCGGCGACAGTCACGATGCCCGACCCGTCGAAAACTTGAAAGACGGACGAGCCGACTTCGCGTCCGGGTAGCGTTGCGGCGTGCGGCGCGAGACGGTGGAACTCGGCGCGGATTGTCGGCAGAACGTCGCCGCCAGTAGTCGGGTTGGTGTAACGAACCGCCGCGTGGCCCGGCGACACTGTCGCAGCCGCACCTTCGGCTTCCAGTTCGAACTGCGAGCGCAACGCGGCATCGGTGGCAGCCCATCGATAGACGAGCAGCGGCGTGGCCGGGGTGGGGCCGAGATGTACGAGTGGCCGGAGGCCAGCGGATCCCCACAGCCGCTCTGAGATCGACGGCGCATCGGCAACCTTCAAAGTCTGAGGCGCGAGGTCGTCTGAGCCTGGTTCGAAGAATGTTGCATCGATGTAGCGCTGGATAGGGATGTCTAACCCGTCGATCCAGGCCATTGGTGCGTCACTGTCGTTGATGTGTGAGTGCCAATGAAACCCAGCCTGGGGCAAGAAGTCTCCCCGCCGCATGGGCACCACGTCACCGTTCACGACGGTGGAGACCCCGGACCCCGACACGACGAACCGGAAGGCATGTTGGCTATGGCGATGAACCGGGGCCGACTCTCGAGGGTTGAGATACTGGATGGCCGCCCACAGCGTTGGCGTTGCGAATGGCCGGCCACCCAGCCCGGGGTTGGCGAGCGCGATGGCCCGACGCTCGCCGCCGCGGCCGACCGGCACCAAGTCACCAGCGCGCGCAGCTGCCTGGAGCAGCGTTGACCAACGCCAGCGGTGCGGCACGGCATTCGACGTTGGCGAGGTCGGCATGAGGTTGCTAATTTCGGTCCACAGCGGGATCAGCAGCTCGGACTCGAAGTCCCGATACAACTGTTCCAACTCTGGTGTGCGAGGTGGTTGACGCGGCCCATCGGTCGCGACGACTCGAACGGGATTGAGTGGAGCAGCGGTCACCGCGAGCCTCGGGTCATCACGCTGCCAGAAAGCTGGCGGCGAGTTCAGCAGGGCGGGTGAAGCACGCTTCGTGGCTACCGGGGCCGTCGATGGCGGTGACGCCGATGCGATCAGGGAACCGAGGTGCCCAGCCGTACTCGCCGGGAGGCAAGGCAACGTCATCCGCGCTGAGAACGTAGCTGGCCGGAACACCGAGCTTGGCCGGGTCGATGGGCTTGACGGTCTCGGTGAAGTATTGGAGGGGCTGTGGAACGAGCAAGTCATACACAAGCCTTTGCACCTCAGGCGTAGCGTCTTGAATGAAGCCCCCGGCAAACACTTCGAACGGAAGGGTGACCGAGTTGTTGCCCGACGCTCCGGCCATGGCGTTGAACAGGTCCACGTAGGGCGGAGGTACTTCATCCATCAGGCTGTGGCCTTCGGCGGGAACGAACGCGCTCCAGTACACGAGCTTCTTCAGACGGGGAGCAAGTCGATGCGCGGCCCCGGTGATCGGGTAACCACCCCAGCTGTGACCCACCATGGTGACGTCGTTCAGGTCGTTGCTCTCCACGAGATCGACAACGAAATCAACGACGTCGGCCAGCGAATGTTTCGTGGGGTCGTCGCCGTCGGTGAGTCCCGGCAACGTTGGCGTAAGCACGCGGTGACCAGCGGTGCGAAGGTGCTGAGCGACCGGCCGCCAGGCCCAACCGCCGTGCCAAGCTCCGTTGATGAGAACGAATGTTTCCGACATGTGTTCTGTCTCCTGAAGTAGCGGTCAGTCAGACCGGGTAGATGATGGAATTCGGGATCATCTCGCTGTCGTAGATGCACTCGCGACGAGCGAAGCGCAGGCCGTCGTCGGTGCGCACGATGATGTCAAAGGATCGGCCTACGTTGAACACCGTGGTCGTGTCTGAAAGTTTCGTGCGGAAGACCGCGTAGTTCGTTTCGCACTCCCAACGCCCATCTGTAGCGAGGTGGACAACCGGGCTGCTGATGATGTGGCGCTGATAGTACGGGTCGTGGAACAGGGTCTCCTTGATGGAGTAGACCCGGTCGAGCAGCATGCCCCGACTGGTGAATGCAAGCGTGGCTAGAGGCAGGCCGCGTTCGTGGTTTTCACGTGGCTGCAAACGGTAGACGCAGTCGTCGGTGAACATCTCCGGCCACCGATCCCAGTCGGCTGCGTCAACCACGGACGCGTAGCGGGCATAGAACTGGGTGATGGAAAACCAGTCTTCAAAGGGAACGGCCGATGTCACTCGGAAGCCTCCATCACCGTGCGCCAGTAGCGGTACATGCCCCGAATCAGAGTCTCCGTCACCATGTGCTCGGTATCGCCAACGTCGCGCCCGCCCATCTCAGCTATCGCCTGCGAAGAGGTGGTTTCAAAGGCTCGTTGCGAGAACTCGATCACTTCGCCATCGTCGGCCGACACGTACCCGGCGGGGCCAAAGAGGTTGGCCTGGCGCAGGCGGCGTGCCGTCATTTCCTCGGTGTCATCCGCGAACCCGAAGTGGGTCCACACGAAATCAAAACTGCCGTGCCCGTTCGGTTGGATCTGACGAGTAGACACACTGTTCACCTGTTGCTGAAAGATCACACTGGGGAACACGGTCGTCATCACCACCGATGGCCCACCCCACCATGCTTCGGGCACCACATCGATCTGGCTCGGGTCATGCAGGGTCATGTTCTGCTTGAAACTGGTGACGTCCGAAGTGGCTTCGCCGGTCTTGCCTGCGTTGCCGCGAGTTGAAATCATCGCCGCGTGGCGAAAGTGGTCATCCATGCGGAGCTGCGATTGGTTATCGGCCCGCCACAGCCCGAAGGTGACAAACCATGTGTGCAGCAGGCCCGGGTGGTATGGGTCTTTGATGTTTTCCTGCATCAGCTTCCAGTTGCCCGGAATGCGTTGCCGGTTGTAGCCGAGCAGGGTGAGTTCTCGTCCGTTGAACAACCGGTCGAAGTACTGCAGGATCGTTGGCCCCAGAAAGTCTTCGAGCGGTTCGATGTCATGGTCGAACGACGCGAAAACCACGCCACCACGACGAGCGACCTTCAATTTCGTCAGCCCGTGCTCGGCGGTGGCGAAGTCGTCGGGCATACCGCCGTGCACCTCGTCGCCGTTCTTTACCCCGGCCCGAAACGGCACCCCGCGCAGGTCGCCCTGCAGGTTGTAGCGCCACTGGTGATACGGACAGACGAAACCAGTGGTGGTACCATGTCTTGCGCGGCAGAACTGCATACCGCGATGGGCGCACACGTTCTCGACAACGTTTATCTCGCCGGACGAATCACGCACCATGATCACGGATCGTTCCCCGACAACAGTGCGTACGAAGTTGCCTGCGTTGGGGATCTCGGCCTCAAGACCCACATAGCACCAGTGGCGCCGGTAAAAGAAGCGCTCCAATTCAACCCGGTGCAACGCTTCACTGGTGTACACACCGAACGGAATACGCGACGTCCCATCGAAGGCCCAGCACAGCTCGTTCGCCGTAGTCATCGTGTCCTCCGTTCAGGTGTTGTGCTCTGCTCAGTCAGATTCGGGCATCAGTAACACCGGCTTAATGGTGGCACCAGTATGCATGTCGTGGAGTGCGTCGTTGATGTCGGCAAGCGGGTAGGTCTTGATCAACTTATCGAAGGGCATCCGGCCGGCGAGGAAATGGTCAATCAAGGCCGGAATCACCACGCGGGGCACCGAGCGACCCTGGTTCACGCCGATAATTCGTGGGCCCTTCACGATGGCGTCAAGCACGTCGACGCCTACCTCGCTACCGAATGGCGGCGCACCGACAATGGCGACGACGGCATCCATCCCCGTCACCGTCAATGCTTGCTTCAGCACGGCTGTGTTCCCGGTTGCCTCCAGAATCCGATCGGCACCACGGCCTCCGGTGATCTCCATGATCGCCTCAACCGAATCGTCGTTCGCCGCGTTGACCGTGTGCGTGGCTCCCAGCTCAGTCGCCAGAGCCAGGCGCTCGGGGACGACGTCAACCACAATGACGCGCGTCGCCGGCGTGAGTCGTGCTGCCATCACCGCCGACAGTCCTACACCACCGGCGCCAAACACAACGACGGTGTTGCCCAGCTGTGGTGCGAGCACTTGGAACATGGTGGCCGCCCCCGTTTGAAAGCCACATACCAGCGGGGCGAGCATGGGCAACGGCGCGTCCTTCGGGACCGGAATCGCAGCAGCGGCGCGTACCACCGCGCGCGTCGCAAAGGAGGACTGACCGAAGAAGTGCGTGTGTAACGGCCCGCCGTCGGCGAGCCGCATCGGCGAAGAACCGTCCATCCGGAAGCCACCCACAAGGTTGCGCGGAACCCACGTATCGCACTGCACCGGACGACCAGTGATGCACTGAGCGCACTCGCCACAGAAGTTGAACGACACCACGACGTGGTCACCCTCTTTCAGCGTTGAAACGCCGCGGCCGACGCGTTCGACGATACCCGCGCCCTCATGACCCAGCAGCGCCGGGAGCGGGAACGGAATCACCTGGTTCTGAGCGCTGACGTCGGTGTGGCAAATCCCCGACGCCACGATCCGGACAACAATCTCATCATCACGCGGGTCGTCCACCATGAGATTTCGGACCTCAAACGGCGCACCTTGCGAAGCAATAACCGCACCGACGGCAGTGGTTGTAGACATGTGATCTCCTTCGAGGATGGCGGCAAGCGGGGCAGGACCTCGATCAAACGAGCCCGATTGAACGCACATTCGCGTCGCCTCAACCTCCCCGGCCACATACTGCAGAACGCCGGCCAGCATTGCCATCGATTTCCGCATGCCAGAAAACAAGGAGCTAGCTTGCTGACGTGCGCAACAAACCGTCCTACGCCTTGCAGTCAGTCGACGCTGCCCTGCGGCTTGCGCAGATGTTGCAAGCATTCGGGCCGATGCGGCTCAGCGATGTAGCCATCGAACTTGAGGTCGGAATCTCTACTGCCCATCGACTGCTCGCCATGCTCGTGTATCGAGGTTTCGCCGAGCAGCTACCGGATCGACGCTACGGTCCGGGCGCAGGCCTGAGGCTCATACCTGTGCTGGACTCCGCAGCTTCAGAACTCCGTGATCGCGCTCGGGGCCCGATGCAGCAACTGGTCGCTACCGTCGGCGAATCGGCGAACCTCGTCGTGCTCACCGGTCTGGATGTGCGCTTCGTCGCCACCTTTGAATGCGACCGCGTCCTTCGAGTGGGCGATCGGGCCGGCCAGCTCTTGCCTGCGCACCTGACCTCCGGCGGCAAGGCCATCATGGCAAGCCTGCCCGATGTGGAAATGGACCGATTCGACCAGCTGGGACCATCGGTGCTTTCCCGGTTCAGACAGGAGGTTGTTGCTGCCCGCCAGGTGGGGTATGCCTCCAACCATCAGGACACGGAAAGGGGTCTTTCCGCCATCGGTGTCGCCCTTGCCCCTCTGCCCGGAGCGCTACGCGCCGCCATCGCGTTGGCCATGCCCACCGCCCGATACCGACGATCATTGCTGGAAAGCTACGTAGCCAACCTCAACCACACGGCCCGTCAGATCGAGGCAACCTTCGCCCCGGACGCGGGCTCGTCCGAGATGGTCGCGAAGAAGCCGCCGACGATGTCCAACAGCTGATCCAGACTGTCGGCACCGAAGAGGGTCGGCTGGTACGAGGTGATGTCGTACGGGGTGCGGCCCATCTGCAGCGGGTCCAGCGTGTGGATAGTTGCGTGGGAGGCAAACCATGACAGCTCGCCTACCGAGGAAAGGAGCCCTGCACCGTAGGCCTTCCACTGGCCGTGCTGGCGTACCACGCCGAACTCGCCCGAGAACCAGAACACGTCGGAGATGAACTGACGCGTCTCGGCCCGCTCCACCCGCGTCATGGCTTGGCCGGCGAGGCAGTGCAGTTCGGCGAGCTGCGGCACCGCCAGACAGGTGGCGTGGCCGATCACCTCGTGAATGACGTCGGGCTCAGGCGTGTAGTGAGGCCAGTCGGGATGGCGGACGAACTGGGTGGACAGAAACCGACGACGGGCCAGCGCGCCGAAAAACCCCTCCTTCGAAACCAACCCGGGAACGGCCTGGTAGCGAAACCCCGTCATCGGTTCAAGACGGTCCGAAAGCATCTGGAGCTGCTCGACCCGCTCAGCGGGTAATGACAAGCGAGTGCGGGCATCAAGGATCTCGGCACAAGCGTGAGCCTGCAACGCCGACTCCAGTGCCGCCTGAACTGTTCGCCAGACCTCGTTTTCGGAAGGGAGGTAGGCGATTGTGACCGGTTGTTCGCTCGCCCCTCCGGCGAGAGCAGCGATGTCGTCTCGCCGCGCGCGATACGAAGCGTCACTGAAGGACGGATGGTCGAGCGGCAGAAGTTGGCGCATAGAGTCATCGTCGCCAGATATGCATCGATTCGGCAACATCTGACAGCACATTCTAGATGATCGTCTGCGCTATCGTGGCACTTATGGCCGTTTCATCTAGCAGTGCCCTTGACGAGATTGACCACCAGATCCTCGCTGAACTCCAGCGAGACGGGCGCATCTCCATACCGGCGTTGGCCGAGAAGGTCGGCATCGCCCGGGCCACCGCGTATGCCCGATTCGATCGCCTGCAGCAGAGCGGCGTCATCGCCAAGTTCACCGCGGTGATCGAACCGGAGGCTCTGGGGCTCGGCGTCTGCGCTTTGCTCATGGTGTCGGCCCGACAGGGCGCCTGGCACGAGGTGAGTGCTCGACTGAGCGCCCTTCCGGGAGTGGAATGGGTCGGGCTCTGCACCGGAGCGTTCGACTACGTACTTCGGGTCCGGCTGACTGACCTGAAGGCGCTTCGCACCCTGGTGCTTGATCAGATCCAGGCCATGCCAGAGGTGCGCAACAGCCAGACCATCCTGGTGCTCGACGAGGTGTAGCTGGTTCGAGTGCCTGACCCTGCGAGCTGCCGCAACGCTAGACTTTCATCGGTGCGTGCGGTGACAATTCTTAACCACCGTGAGTTGGAGACTGCCGGTGCCATCGTGGCGTTGCAGAAGCCGTCGTATGCGATTGAGGCGGCGCTCATTGGATATGACCAGATGCCGGGTCTTGTCGAATCACCAGCCGATGTCGCGGCACTCGACCTCACCATGCTTGGAGCGTTCGACGAAGGACAGCTTGCCGGCATTCTCGGCTACCAACGAATCGCCGATGTGGTCGATATCGATCGAGTAGCCGTCAGCACGGCGCACTTTCGGAGGGGCATTGGGCGCAGCTTGCTCGAAGCGTTGCATGATCGAGAATCCACCGCAATCCGATTCGAGGTTTCTACCGGATCAGCGAACCCAGCGGCCATTGCGCTCTATGCCGGAGCCGGATACCGACCCATTCAAGAAGAGACACTGGCTGGCATCAACATCGTCCACTTCGAACGCCCTTGAGGAGGCACGGGGCGATGGTTAGCCGTGCGAGCCGCGTACGCCTTCGGCCGTTAGGCGAACCCCCCAACTTCCAACCTGTTGCCCCCCAACCCAGCCATGTAGCTGTCCGAAACAGCGGCCGATCGGGCAGGTTGGAGGGCAAGTGATGGATAGTTGGAGGTTGACGGGTAGCTACAGCTCGCCTGTGGCCACCATTTCGATGGCGCGTCGCACCGTTCGGTTGAACGCATCGGCACCCATGCGCAGATGGTCGTGCGGCGTGTCCTCTTCCTTGGTGTGGGAGAGACCGTTCGTTGAAGACGTGAAGATCATCGCGGTCGGCACCCGCCGGGCCATTTCCGACGCGTCATGCAGCGCACCGGACGGCAGCTCGAAGTCGTGGCCTTCGATGTCACGCACGGCTTGGCGGGCGGCGGCCATCAACCGTTCGTCGAAGGGCATCGGCGGAATGCGGAAGATGTGTTCCCACTCCACCGTGCAGCCCTCACGTGTTGCCGCCCGATCAGCAGCCTCATGGGCGTCGCGGAACATGGCAGCCAGGGAGTCGGCGTCGATGTGACGCATGTCCATCGCTATGCGGGTCTCCCCCGCAACCGCAGTGACAACACCGGGCCAGCACTGAGCCACGCCAACGGTGGCCACGCCGTTGTGGCGCTCGGCGATCTCGGCTAGCTCGATGGCGAAACGACCCGCAGCCCGAAACGAATCCTTGCGCATCGACATCGGCATGGTGCCCGAGTGGGCGGCTTGACCGCGGAAGATGAGCCGCTCGCGTTCGATGCCGTTGGTGCCGATCACCGATGCGATACCGAGGCCCTTGTGCTCCAGCACCGGCCCCTGTTCGATGTGGACCTCCACGTAGGCCTTCACGTCGGCCATGCGGGTTTGGCAGCCGTCAAGGTTGTCGATGTTGATACCGTGCTCGGCCAGCACCTCGGGCAGCTTGTTGCCTTCCCTATCGGAGAGACCGCGCAGTACCTCGATGTCGAGGGTGCCCATCGATGCCGCCGAGCCGAACAGGCTTCGTGAGAATCGAGCGCCTTCCTCGTCGGCCCAGTCGACGACCGCAACGGTGCAGGCCGGCGTGCCTTCCTCGGCAAGGGAACGCAACAGTTCAACGCCCGACATCACACCGAGCGCACCGTCGAGCCAGCCACCTTTTGGCACCGAGTCGAGGTGCGAACCGACGACCACCGTCTCTGGAATTGCGCCTCGCAGGTAGGCCCACAGATTGCCAGCTTCGTCCTGCTCGATGTCGACCGGAAGCGTTGCCAGCGCTTCACGGAAGTATGACCGTGCCTCCAACCATTCGGGTGTCCAGGCGAGACGGCGTGACCCCTCGGGCCCGCCGGTACGAGAGGCCAGTTCCTGCAGGAGATGAACAACGTTCTGCGATCGGTAGGTACTCATCGCTGCAACGATAACGGCCCTCGCACCAAGCCGACCGAGTCGTGACCACGCCGCTCACCACGCTGCTCATGTCTGCTGATTCGTAACGCCCATCCCCATGACCGATCACCTTCCCGTACGATAAGCCGAATGAGCTCACCTGCTGCCGAATGGCACCCGGACCCCATGGGTCGACATCAACTGCGCTACTGGGACGGCCAAGCATGGACGGAGCATGTCTCCACCAACGGTGTGCAAACCGTTGATCCGCTGCAGCCGTCGGCGCCCGGACAGGTCCAGGCGACAGCGACCGGTGCGGACGGCATCACCAAAATCGAACAGCTGACCAGCTTCGACAACGCTCACGATGCGTCCAAGATCCAAGCACAGGTGCACGGTGACAACGGCATCCGCAGCGCCGGTGTGGCCAACGTTGCGTTCGAGGGTGACGGCACCATCTTCAACGAGCCGATTCTGGTGGTGAACCAGAAGGCGAAGGTATTTGAGGTGACCAACCAGTACAGCGTGTTCGACCGCCAGGGTCGACAGATCGCCGGGGTCAACGAGGTGGGTCAGAGTGGTGCCAAGAAGGCCATGCGACTGCTCACGAATCTCGATCAGTTCATGACCCACAAGCTCGAAGTGGTGAATGGTGCCGGCGACGTGCAACTGCGCATCACGCGACCGGCCAAGGTGATGAAGAGCACGGTCATCGTGAGCAACGCGCAGGATCAGGAGATCGGCCGGATCGTGCAGGACAATGTGTTCGGCAAGATTCACTTCACCCTCCAGGC
>JAYTKG010000353.1:0-14648 GCA_043730435.1 Acidimicrobiia bacterium
ACGTGAAGCGCGCCGAGCGACAAGAAGAGCTCGGTCGGGTCTTCCTCCAGCGGCGGAATGGCGGGTTGGCGGCCGGGGTCCTCGCCGAGCCATCCTTCAACGGTTGTCGGCGGGCGTCCCTCGGTGAGATCCTGCGCCCATGTCGGTCGTTCACGCGGCGGCGCGACAGTAGTTGCAACAACAACCGATCGCTCACGGGCTGCTACGTCGAGTGGATCTTGCTGGTCGGGCGCAATGGCAGCCTCGCCCAGCAGTGTCTTGAGCAGGCGATGGTTGCCATCCAACTCGTTGGCGGCCGACAACGCAACGGCAACCGCGTGCTTGCAGGGGTCGCCCCAGTCGGGACAGGTGCATGAGAACCGGAGCTGGCGAGGATCGGTTGGCAACTCGCCACCCGACGGCACATGGATGATGACCTCGTAGGGGTCGTGGCGTGAACCCCAAACGACCGCTTCGATGCGTTCAGCCGCAATGATGAGGTCGCGGACGCGACCGTCTTCTACCAGCTCATGGCCGCGCACCAAGCGCCCGCTGTCGGCCAGGGCGGCGAGCAGCCGCCCAATGTGTCCGAGGGTCGGACCGACGCTCATCGCAGCACCAGCAGATCCCGGATTTCCGACGTCGTCAGCTCCGTGATCCAACCTTCGCCCGAGCCGACCACACGGTCGGCCAGGTCCTTCTTGCCTTCGATCAATGCGTCGATGCGCTCTTCCACCGTGCCCTGGCACACCATCTTGTGCACCAGCACGGTGCGCGTCTGGCCAATGCGCCACGCCCGATCGCTGGCCTGATTTTCGACGGCCGGGTTCCACCAACGGTCGTAGTGCACCACCTGGCTGGCAGCAGTGAGGTTGAGACCGCTACCGCCCGCTTTGAGCGACACCAGCAGGATGGGGCCGCCGGCACCTTCCTGGAATTGGTCGACCATTCTGTCGCGCTTGGTCTTTGACACTCCGCCATGAAGGAAGGGCACATCAAGCCGGAGATGCTCTCGAAGATGTCGAGCGAGGATGAGACCCATCTCCCGATACTGCGTGAAGACCAGCATCTTTTCATCGGCGTCGAGCAGGTCACCGACCAACTCATCGAAGCGAGCGAGCTTGCCGCTGCGCCCCGCCAATACGCTGCCATCGGCCAGGTAGTGGGCAGGGTGATTACAAATCTGCTTCAGCCGCGTGATGGCCGCCAGGATGGCGCCACGCCGGTCGATTCCATCGAGATGGTCAAGGGTGGAGAGCAGCACGTCTACGACAGATTGATAGAGCGTTGCCTGCTCCCTGGTCAAAGTTGCATATGCAACTTGTTCCAACTTGGGTGGAAGGTCGGGTACCAGCGAGCGGTCAGCCTTCGAGCGCCGCAACATGAACGGCTGCACCATGGCCCGCAACTCGTCGGTGCGCTCCACGTCACGGTTCCGCTCAATGGGCACGGCGAAGTGCTGGCGGAACTTGGTGGCGTTGCCGAGCAGACCCGGGTTGACCAGGTCGCACACGGCCCACAGTTCGGACAGCCGGTTCTCTACGGGGGTGCCCGTGAGCGCCACCTTCTGTCGGGCGGGAATTCGACGCAGGGCGCGAGCGGCCGTGGTACTCGGGTTCTTCACATTCTGGGCCTCGTCGGCCACGAGCCGATCCCAACGGATAGCCGCGAGAGCGACGGCATCGCGTGTAGCCGTTGCATAGGTGGTAACCACCAGGTCGTGACCGCGAACGGCTGTCGCGAGTTCGTCACCTTTTGGGCGACTCGGGCCATGCAGGACCAGGACCTTTAACCCAGGTGTGAAGCGGGCTGACTCGGTCTCCCAATTCCGCACGACTGAGAGCGGACAGACGACGAGTGTCGGCCACACCTTGGTGCCACCCTGGCGTTCGTGGGCGAGCAGGGCCAGGAGTTGTGCCGTCTTACCAAGGCCCATGTCGTCGGCCAGGCAGCCGCCCAGACCAATGCGCTGCAGAAATGCCAACCAACCGAGGCCGCGCTGCTGATAGGGACGAAGATGCCCGACGAAACCTTCTGGCTCGGGGAGGGGCGTAATGCGGTCGTCGGGCAGACCGGCGAGCAGCTCTTCGACCCATCCCTCACCTGACACTTCGAGGTCGGCATCGGCGCCGATCTGTACGACTTCGATTGCGCTTAGCGTTGACCGTTCGCGTTTCACGCGGGTCAGCGCTGTGAGCACCTGGGCGATGCTGTCGGGGTCAAAGCGAATCCACTTGTTGCGGATGTAGACCAGCTCCTGCTTGGCCGTTGCGAGGCGGGTCAGCTCTGATGATGTGAGCTTCTCGCCGTCCAGCGCCACCTGCCAGTCAACGGTGACAATGGAGGCCACATCGAGCCCGCCGGATGTGACCGCCGCGTCGCTCGGTTTCGCCTCACCTTTCACCTTGGTGCGCGGCTTCTTGGCCCACCACGTCGGCAGCAACACCCGCACCTTGGCCAGTTCGAGGCGTGCCGCATCGGCGCGCAAAAACGTGATGATCTCGGCCAGCGGCAGTGCTGCGGTTGTTGCGTGATCATCGGCCAAGGCCGCAGCCAACGACGGCGCGGCTCGCACGACCCTGCGCTTGGCCAGGTTGATGGTGCGCTCGACTTCGGCCGGGGTGAGGTTCAGCAACGCAGCCTTGTTCGAATCCTCCAGCACATCGGCTGCAGCAATCAACAAACTCAGGTCGCTGAGCGGAGCCAGCACCATCTCCACCAGCCACGGCAATTCCTCGGGATCGAGGTCCGCCAGCTCGTTACCTTCCTGAATGTCGAGATCATTCGGCTCGACGACGCGCAGCATGACCGCGATGTCGGTTGTGGCCGACCGTCCCACGCCCGGCGATGTCCACCGGGTTACCGATTGGGCGAGGTGTTGCAACGCGGCGTGCTCCGCCGGCGACCGTGCCCCGACCCCCGAATCGCGGGAGGCCAGCGCGCCCAGGAAGCGGCGTGCCACCACATCGTCGGCGCTGCGGCTGTGGGGTGAAGGATCGGCCACGGGTGTTTCGGCCAACGTGAGGCGAACGGCGTCGTCGGTGAACGCGGTAGTGACCATGGAGGTGATTTGCCAGGCTTCGAGCGACGGACGAAGGGCACCGACGACGGTCGGCATGGTGCGCGTGAGGTCGGCCAGTCGACCACCGATCTGGTCGTTGATGACGGGCTGCCAGCTCGCCACGCCGTGTCCGTCGGCATCCACAGTGAGCGACGGCAACACCAAACCGGCCTGAGCCACGTCCTGACTTAACCGAGCCGCACGCGCGAACCAGGCCAATGACGGACTCAGGCTGCGCCACGGCACCCAGGCACGCTGCAGAAAGGCCTCGGTAGCGTCGTGAATTTCGATGCGGAGTGAATGCACTTCAAGTGGCCCACGCCGACCCGGAGCCGCCAGTTCAAGCACATTCGACTGCTGCTCGTCGAGTCCGATGAACAGCGTGGACGCGAACGATTCAACCGTCTTTCGGTCGAGTACTCGGCCTCGATACCCAAAGATGACCAGCCCGTCATCCCAAACCGCGTGCAGCACGCCTACAACCTATCGGGCCTGTAACTCCAACAGTCATTGCGATTGTGAGCCGGTAGGGTGAGGTCGTGAGCGCACTTGAGCAGATGTACGGGCATCCGTACCACATGACGCTCGATGAGTACTGGGGGTGGCAAGACACCCAGGAACTTCGTCATGAGTTCGTTGGCGGTGTCGTCTACGCCATGACCGGCGGTTCCCGCTCGCACGCTCGGATCTCGTCGAACACTCATGCCTTGTTGCACGCGCCTTCGCGCCTGCAAGGGTGCGAGGAGTTTGTGGCCGATTTGGCCGTCCTTGTCGTCGCTACGGGCAGCGTGTTCTACCCGGATGTGATGGTCACCTGCAGTGGGGAGAACGATCGGTTTGAGACCAGCCCGTGTCTGATTGTGGAGGTTCTGTCACCGTCCACGCAGGGAATCGACCGCACCGTAAAACTCGGGCAGTACTCCGGCATCCCGACGTTGAAGAACTATCTGATGGTGAGCTCAGATCCGGACGAGCCGTTCATCGTCCGGCATCGGCGCGCCGGGGACATTTGGGTCCACACCCTGCACGGACCGGAAGACCATCTCACCCTCGACTGCCCGGACGTCACCTTCCAAGTCGCGGACCTCTACCAATAGCTCTGGGAACGCCATGTCGTTGGTGTCGGAAAACCGGAGTGACCGGGCACGTCGTCTTCGGGGTGTTCAAGAAGCTTGATGTCGGGAGCCGTGTTGACGTTCATCTCATAGTCAACGGGAGCAGGCCAGTCGACGTCAAGGGTAAATTCAGGGTGAAGGGGAACGGCAACGGAGGGTGCCAGGATCAGCCGGTGGTTGCGGTGCGGTTCGACGATGCGGCCGGGACACTGGTGGAAACGTCGCTTCGAACGTAGTTAGGTCCCCGACAACCGGACGCCGGACCGGTCAGTGTGATGAGGAAGCCAAGCGACGCAGGTATTGGCCGTAGCTGGACTTGCCGAGGGCATCAGCGAGACATGCCAACTGGTCGGAGGTGATCCAGCGTTGCTCGAACGCGATCTCTTCGAGACAGGCAATCTGTACGCCTTGGCGGTGCTCCAACACCTGCACGAACGTGGCCGCTTCGAGCAATGAGTCGTGGGTCCCGGTGTCGAGCCAGGCCATACCGCGACCGAGCTTTTGCAGGTGTGCCTTACCGGCATCTACGTAGTGGCGATTGACGTCGGTGATTTCCAATTCGCCACGTGGTGACGGCTTCAGGTTGGCGGCGATGTCGACGACGGAGTTGTCATAGAAGTAGAGCCCGGTCACCGCCATGTTGCTCTTCGGCTCGGTTGGCTTTTCTTCGATTGAGAGAATCCTCATGTTGTCGTCGACCTCGGCCACGCCGTAGCGCTCGGGGTCAGACACGGTATAGCCAAAGAGCTCGCAACCCCCGTGGTCAGCAATGTCGTGGGCCGCCGCCCGCAGAATCTTCGGCAGGCCCTCACCATGGAAGATATTGTCACCCAGCACCAAGCAGACATCGTCGGTACCGATGAACTCGCGCCCGATGATGAACGCCTCGGCCAACCCGTTTGGTGCCGCCTGCTCGGCATAGGAGAACTGCACCCCAATATCGGCGCCGGTCCCGAAGAGCCGCTCAAACAGGGGCAAATCGTGCGGGGTGGAAATGATGAGGATCTCCCGGATGCCCGCCAGCATCAGCACCGACAATGGGTAATAGATCATCGGCTTGTCGTACACCGGCAGCAGCTGTTTGGAGACCGATCGGGTGACGGGGTGAAGCCGAGTACCGGAACCTCCGGCCAGGACGATGCCTTTCATTCCCCGGCGCCTGTCTGCTTCGCTGACTCGCTCTGCTGATGGCTGCGCTCGGTCGCTACCGCTCCGTGTCGCTCCGCCGTGCTCGCTTTACCGCTCATAACAACCGGACTGACGACCGGCTGGACATTGAGCGGTGTGTCGGGTGAGGCCGCCATGGCCTCGCCCCGCTCGATGGCCTCGAGCAGATGGAGCGAGATGTCGGCCACCTTGACCTCGTGCTCCTCCTTGCCTGCCGCCTTCACGCCGTCGTCCATCATGATGTAGCAGAACGGGCATGCCGTCGCGACGCGAGCGGCGCCGGTGGAAATGGCTTCCTGCGCCCGCTCGTCGTTCACCTTGGTGCCGACAGTTTCTTCCATCCACATGCGCGCTCCACCAGCGCCGCAGCACATGCCTTTCGTGCCGTTGCGGGGCATCTCGATGATGTCGATGCCCTTCAACGAACCAATGACCTTGCGGGGAGCGGTGTAGATGTCGTTATGACGTCCGAGGTAGCAGCTGTCGTGGTAAACGATGCGCTCCTCAAGTGACGCCGTCGACACGTCGAGCTTGCCGGTGGCGATGAGGTGCTCAAGGAATTGGCTGTGGTGCACCACTTCGTAATTGCCGCCGAACTGCGGGTACTCGTTCTTGATGGTGTTGAAGCAGTGTGGGCACTGGGTGATGATCTTGCGCACGCCCATGCCGTTCATCATCTCGATGTTCGGCATAGCCAGCATCTGGAACAGGTACTCGTTGCCCGAGCGACGGGCCGAATCACCCGTGCACATTTCCGACGGTCCGAGAATGGCCACGTCGACGCCAGCGCGCTTCATCAGCTTGGCCATGGCCTGGCTGACCTTCTTGTTCTTGTCGTCGAAGGAGCCGGCGCAACCCACCCAGTAGAGGTACTCGGTGGTGATCGGCTCGCCCGGGCTGACAATCTGCACGTCGGGGAAATCTTTGGCCCAGTCGGCGCGCTCGCCCTGGCTCATGCCCCATGGGTTGCTCTGGTTCTCCATGCCGCGGAACGCGCTACCGAGTTCGGCCGGGAAGTCGGATTCCATCAGGGTGAGATAGCGGCGCATGTCGAGGATCTTGTCGAGGATTTCGATGTTGACCGGGCAGATCTCATCGCACGCTCGGCACGACGTACAGGCCCATATTTCTTCGGCCGAGATGAGCTCGAACAGTGAGCTGGATGACACCTTTGCGTAGCCGCTGATGGGCGGCGACACGTGGGCGTGCTGCGCGGAGCCAGCCATGACCGCGCCGGTCTTGAGGACGATTTCGCGCGGGTCGAGTTTCTTGCCCGTGTTGTTAGCCGGGCACACGCTGGTGCAGCGACCGCACATGGTGCAGGCGTCGGTATCCATCAACTGCTTCCACGTAAAGTCTTCCACCACCGACGCGCCGAACGTTTCGAGCTCGGTCTCGGTGAGGTTCGGCATGGCCTTCATGGCACCCTTCGGACGTTCACGATCCTTCAGGTACATGTTGATGGGCGAGGTGATCATGTGGCGCAACATGGTGATGGGCAACATGATCAAGAAGCCGAAGAAGCACACCACGTGCAGCACCCAGAAGCCTTGGTGCCAGCCGCGCAACGCAGTGCCGTTCTTGACGAGTGATGCCAGCGGGTAGCCGATGAAGCTCCACTTCTCGAAGCTCATGTTCTTGCCGTTGTGCCACTGCTCGGCAATGCGGAACATTTCGGCGCCAAAGCCCGACAGGCCGAGCACAAGGAACAGACCGAGCCCAATGGCGTGCTCGGGGCGGGACTTCACCCGGATGCGGTAGGGCCGCTGAATGTAACGACGCACCATGGCCCACACGACGCCGGCCAGGAACATGACGCCGCCGATGTCGCCGACGAACGCGAAGCCCTGATAGGTACCACCATGCAGGAACTTGCCGGTCGGTGGCATCTGGTGATCTATCTCAGACACAGTGGTGACGGCGAGCAAAATGAGAAAGCCGAAGTACATCAGCGAATGCATGACGCCTGCGGCGGGGTCACGCAGCAGGGTCTTCATGTACACACCGGCGCGGAAGTCAGCGAGGCGCCGCTTGGCGTTTTGCGGCGTGGTACGACGGTTGTCGGGCCCGCCGCGCTCCCAGTTGCGAATGCGGTCAGCGAAGAGCAACGCGGTGTACACGAGCAGCACCGGAGTAACCAGATAGAACATCAACTGGATGGGGCCGGGAATGCCGACGAACGGCTCGCGGCTTACCTCTGACTTGTCGTGCCACTTGGTGAGCAACGGGACAATGCCGGACACCACGGTGAAGAGACCGAACGCAGCCCCAAACCCGGCGACGAGTTGGTAAGGTTTTATTTTGCGCGGGCCCGCCGGAGCAGCCGCAGGAGCATGGGAATCTGCACTCATAGCACGCCGAAAACTACTCGGCCCGACGAGCCCACACCGATTCAGCCGAACATGGTCCGATCAAGGTCACGAATACGGCCTGCGAGCGCAGCCAGCAATTTGCGCGACAGCGTCGGCACGTCGGCCAGCACCGCAGCGAAATGACGCTGGTCGATCACCAGCAGCGTGCTGGCACTGTTGGTGGTCACGGTTGCCGTGCGAGGGCCGTGGTCAAGCAACGACAGCTCACCAACCATGGCGCCAGGGCCGACGATGGTGATCTTCTTGCCGTTGCGCTTTACCAGCGCGGAGCCGGAAAGAATGATGAACGCTTCGCGGCCCGTTTGCCCCTGGTCGCACAGCAGATGACCCTCGGGCACCGAAATTTCATCAGCGGCTTTGGCGATACGTTCAAGTTCTTTGGTGGAGCAGTTGCTGAACAGCGGAACATTCCGCAGGTGATCGAGATACGCTTTTTTGCTGGCCATAGGGGAATCCTACGCTCGTGCGTCGCCTCGTCGGAACAATGAGAAGACGAGCTTGGCGACGACCTGTTCGATGGTGGCCATCATGATGATGAGGTCGAGCGAAATGGACCAGTTGTCGACGTAGAAAAGGTCAAGTCGTCGATAGGCGGCGAAGCTTGGATTGTCGCGTGCTTCCACTTGCCAAAGACCGGTAATGCCGGGAAGAACCTTGGTGCGGTTGAGCAAGATGTCGTCGAAGTTGGCGACCTCTGCAGGGAGCGCTGGTCGCGGTCCGACCATGCTCATCTCGCCGCGCAACACGTTCATGAGTTGAGGGAGTTCGTCGAGGCTTGAGTTCCGCAGGAAGTGTCCGATGCGGGTGATGCGAGGGTCACGGTCCATTTTGAACAGCGGTCCATTTCGTTCGTTGGTCGCTTCAAGGGTGGCCAGTTGTGCCTCGGCGTCGATGACCATCGTGCGGAACTTGAGCACGCGAAAGTGGTGGCCATCCTGGCCGACGCGAACTTGACGAAAGAAGACGGGCCCGCCGTCCTGCAGTTTTATGATGAGCCCGACCACGGCAAACAAAGGAGCTGCCAGGATCATGCCGAACGCCGCCATCACAAGGTCGAGCGTTCGCTTGGTGAAATCCTGGCTGCGAGCCAGCACGGGTGACTCGATGTAATAGAAGGGCTCGTAGGCAATCGGCGTGGCACGCATCCGGCGGAAATCGGTGCCCTTCACGCCGTTCGAAAGTTGGATGTGGATCTTTCTCTCCTGCAACCTTCGCACGAGATCGCCCAGTTCCTCGCTCTCGATTGAACTGGTGGAGATAATGACGCCGCCGGCACGGCGGCCCTGCAACACGTCAAGGGTGTCGTCGGGGCTGCCACACCAAAGAGAACCGAGCCCGGAAGAAACAGCGTCGTCACGATCACCGACGACACCCACAACCCGGTAGCCGGCCTCGGGGTGATCTTCGAGCACGTCCAGAATCTCGGCTGATTCGGGCCCGGCACCCACGATGAGCACATCGCGGAGGAAGCGGCCATCTCGTCGACTGGCGGTGAGCCAGGCGCGGTAGGCGCCACGGCCGAGAAACATGAGCACCATCGTGAGCGCCATACCCGCGATGATGTCGCGTTGCTGGAATCGGTAACCGATCAGACTGCGGGCAAGGTAGTTGGCCACGCCGATGAGCACCACCGATCTGCTCACCCGCGAAAGCTCGACCGTTCGAATGGTGGAGATGCGTGCCAGGTACAGGTCGTGGGCGTTCAAAAGCCACAAGCCGGCAGCCACCGAGCCGAGGATAATGACAGTGTTTCCCCATAGCGGACGGGGGCTCCAGTGGATGAGCGCCGCAAGGATCCAGGCACACAACAGCGCCGCAGTGTCGAAAGCGATGAGGAGGGCGCGCAGCCGGTTAAAACGCGGGGGCGCAGCGGGACGAAGGGCGGGTATAGCCAGCAGTGATTCGGGGTTGGTGCGTGCCGCCGAGATCTGGTCAGCCAGGCTCATGGGAATCCTTTGAACCTTCAATACGAAGGGTGGGCGTTCGACAGTCAAACGAAAGAAAATGACCGTACATGAACACTGGGCATAAGGATTTGCCCAAGGGCCGTGCTCTCGCGTTCTTTATAAACTATTGAGGTTATCTTGATTGTTGAGCGACGGCGGCTGCTGCCTTGGCTGCCACCTCGGGATCGGCGAGATACGCCGCCTCGACCACGTTCAAATTGTCATCGAACACGTACTGCCTGGGAAAACCGGTCGGGATATTTAGCTCGGCAATGTCGGCATCACTGACCCCTTCCAGGTGTTTCCAAAGTGCCCGAAGTGAGTTGCCGTGGGCCGCCACCAGCACTGTTAGGCCGGCTCGGAGTTGGGGAACGATGGCGTCGTGCCAGTACGGCAGCACACGGGCGACGACGTCGCGCAAACACTCAGAGGCGGGAAGGACGTCGGGCGCTAGCAGTCGGTACCGCGGATCGTGGCAGGGATGCTCGGGCGAATTCGTGTCAACGGGGGGCGGTGGAACGTCGTAGCTGCGGCGCCAAAGATTTGTTTGTTCGGCTCCGTGTAAGGCTGTTGTTTCTTTTTTGTCCAGTCCTTGAAGCGCTCCATAATGCCGTTCGTTCAGCCGCCACGAGCGTTGGACCGGCAGCCAGGGTTGGCCCAGCGCGGCGAGCGCCAGGTTGGCGGTGACGACCGCTCGGGTCTGCAGGGACGTGTGCCCGACATCAAAGAATAACCCGGCGTCACGCATCGCAACGCCGGCTGCAGTGGCTTGGGCTTCGCCCTCGGCGGTCAGGGCAACATCGTGCCAGCCGGTGAACCGATTCTCTTGGTTCCAGGTGCTCTCACCGTGGCGGACAATGACAAGGGTCGAAGGCATGGCCGCGATGTTGGCAGACTGCGGTCACCCTCGTCACGCTGCTACGACGAAGGGGGCGGTGGCGGCGGGACCCGGACCCCGGCGGCGAGGAGCACGGACGGATCGGAGGGCACTACTACAACGCCAGCCTTCTCGAGCGCATCGATGCGATGCACCGCGAGGCCGGTCTTGCCCATCGACTTCTCCAGCTCCTCCAGCTCTCGCATGTGCAGCTCGGAGCGGCGGACTTCGTCTTCGGGCACGACTGCGCCCAGCACGACAACTTTGAGGGCCAGGCTGATGCTGGAGAACAGCGGTTCCAGACGAACCTCCAGCGCTTCGCGTACCGGTTCCCGGTTCCAGGTGGCAGCATCCATTGCGCTGAAGCGACCGATGACGTCGTGGAGAGCCATCTCAACGAGTGGTCGAACTCGCTCTCGAATCGCCTCCTGTGTACCCAAGAACCAAAGCTTTTGATGGAACTCGGGGTCATCCCGCTCGGTCGGATCGAGCTGGTATTTGCAGAGCAACGACACATTCACTCGAATGCGGTCGCTCGACAGCGCCCAGAACTCTTCTCTTGCGTGCGAAGCCTTGTCGTCAACTTCGGCCTTCTCGGCCCGCTTGGGCACGCTGATGGCGTGGGCGACAAGCATAATCTTGCGGACCTCGGTCCGGCGGGCGACCAGGTAGTGGCCCGGCCCTTCCCAGGTTCTACGACGAAGACCACGCTTGACCACATGGCCGAAGTCGGCGCTGCCCAGTGTGCCTGATTCGAAATAGAGCCCAATGGCGAGAGGGATGAGGGCGAATACGATGACGGCGGCGGGGATGAGGCCGGCGATCAAGAGCGCAACATCGAGCAGCAGAAGCACCAGGAACAGCACGATGCCGGCTGCGAGGTCTTCGCCGTCGATGAACTTCCAGGTGCTCAGAATCGCTCGGACCGCCGCCGTAAGGATGCCGACGAGCACCACAACGAGAAGGGCCAGAAAAACTGCCTTGGTGGGTGTGAATGCCATCTTTTTGCCGCCCTCCGTGGTCTCTCCGTCTGGGATTGGCTACGAGTCCTCTGGAAACTTATGGCAGTTCTCAACATTCGGCAACGTTTCCAGCGGAATTCCTAGTTGAGTGAAACACACTCAACTTTTCTGTTGTTCACGTTGCCTATGCCCAAAGGCGGCTATATCCTTCTTCTAGAAGCAACCGCATCCAGTTTGGCCAGGAGGCCCCCCATGCCCAAAGCAGTAGGTATCGATCTCGGTACAACCAACTCCGTCGTTTCGGTCCTTGAGGCTGGCGAACCCGTCGTTATCCCCAATGCCGAAGGTGGCCGCACCACGCCGTCCATTGTCGCGTTCGCTCGCAACGGCGAAGTGTTGGTTGGCGAAGTGGCGAAGCGTCAGGCCATCACCAACGGCGATCGCACGTTCCGTTCCATCAAGCGTCACATGGGTACCAACTGGTCCCACGAGATCGATGGCAAGAAGTACACCCCGCAGGAGATCAGCGCTCGTACGCTCATGAAGCTCAAGCGTGACGCTGAGGCCTACTTGGGCGAGACCGTCACGCAGGCCGTCATTACCGTGCCGGCTTACTTCGATGATGCTCAGCGTACCGCCACCAAGGAAGCCGGCCAGATTGCCGGTCTCGAGGTGCTCCGTATCATCAACGAGCCCACCGCGGCGGCCCTTGCCTATGGCCTCGAAAAGGCGACGGATGATGAGACCATTTTGGTGTTCGACCTCGGCGGCGGCACCTTCGACGTGTCGGTGCTCGAAATCGGCGATGGCGTGTTCGAAGTGAAGTCCACCAACGGCGACACCCACCTCGGTGGCGACGACTGGGATCAGCGCATCATGGACTGGCTGGTCGCTCAGTTCAAGGCTGCCCACGGTGTTGACTTGGCCGCCGACAAGATGGCCGTGCAGCGTCTGAAGGAAGCGGCCGAGAAGGCCAAGATCGAGCTCTCGCAGGTACAGTCCACCCAGATCAACCTGCCGTTCATCACCGCCACTCCGCAGGGTCCGCTCCACATGGACGAGCAGCTCACCCGAGCCAAGTTCCAGGAGATGACCGCCGACCTCATCGAGCGTTGCAAGATCCCGTTCGAAAAGGCTCTTGCCGACGCGGGCGTGTCGAAGGGCGCACTTGCGCATGTCATCCTCGTTGGTGGCTCTACCCGTATGCCTGCGGTGCAGGAACTCGTCATGAGCCTCACCGGCAAAGAGCCGAACAAGAGCGTGAACCCCGACGAAGTTGTCGCCGTAGGTGCAGCTGTCCAGGCCGGTGTTCTGCGCGGTGACGTGAAAGACGTACTACTGCTCGACGTCACACCGCTTGCTCTTGGTATCGAGACCCGTGGTGGCGTGATGACTCGCCTTATCGAGCGCAACACCACTATCCCCACCCGTCGTACCGAGGTGTTCACCACCGCCGAAGACATGCAGCCGTCGGTAGAAATCCACGTGCTGCAGGGTGAGCGCGAAATGGCCAACTACAACAAGACGCTCGGCAAGTTCCAGCTGGTCGATCTACCGCCCGCGCCCCGCGGTGTGCCGCAGATTGAGGTCACGTTCGACATTGACGCCAACGGCATCGTGAACGTGTCGGCGAAGGACCGCGCCACCAACAAAGAGCAGTCCATCACCATCACCGGTCAGTCGACGTTGTCGAAGGACGACATCGCCAAGATGGTCAAAGATGCCGAAGCGCATGCCGAGGATGACAAGCGGCGCCGTGAAGAGGCCGAAAGCCGCAACAACGCCGACTCCCTCGTCTACCAGACCGAGAAGGTGTTGAAAGAGCAGGGTGACAAGGTTTCCGAGGAAGAAAAGGCTGCCGTCGAGGCCCCCCTCGCTGATCTGAAGACTGCCCTCAACGGCAACGATCAGGACGCCATCAAGGACGCCACCGAGAAGCTCATGGCCGCCAGCCAGAGCTTCAGCCAGAAGCTCTATGAGGCTGCTGCCCGTGACTCGGGTGCGGCCGGTACATCGGCGTCGGGTCAGTCGTCGGCACCGTCCGACGACGACATCGTTGACGCCGAAATCGTGGATGCCGAAATCATGGACGAAGGCAAGTGACGGAAGACAACGTCGAGGTCGTTGAGGTCGAGTTGGTTGCTGACGATGCGTTGGACGCGTCGTCGGCGGCCGATCCGGTCGAGGCTGATATCGCCGATCTCCTCTCTGAGCGTGATCAGTTCAAGGACATCGCTCTGCGCTTGCAGGCCGACTTCGAGAACTACCGCAAGCGCGTCGCAGGTCAGCAGGCTGACGAAGTACACCGCTCCACCGGTCGCATCGTCGACAGTCTCCTGCCCGTTCTCGACGCATGCGAGGCCGCATTCTCCCACGGCACAGTCGGAGTAGAGCCGATCTGGTCGGCGCTGCTCGGCGTGCTGCAAAAGCAGGGTCTCGAAGTCATGGACCTTGACGGCAAGCCCTTCGACCCGACCGACGCCGACGCAGTCGTGCACGAGGAAGGTGACGGCGGCGAGCCCGTCGTGGCCGAAGTGCTTCGCACCGGCTATCGCTGGAAGGGTCGCGTGCTTCGAGCGGCCATGGTGAAGGTCAAGGGATAAATCGTGGCTCCGCAGCGAGAATGGTACGACAAGGATTACTACAAGACCCTGGGCGTCTCCGACAAGGCTGATGCCAAGGAGATCACCAAGGCGTACCGCAAACTCGCGCGCGAGCTGCATCCCGATGCCAACCCCGGCAACGCCAAGGCCGAGGAGAAGTTCAAGGACGTCTCCGCCGCTTATGACGTGCTTGGCGATGACACCAAGCGCAAAGAGTACGACGAAGTCCGCCGCCTCGGCCCGATGGGAAATCCCTTCGGCGCCGGGGGCAGCGGCGGCGCAGGGGGCGGCCCGGGTGGCTTCAATTTCAACGTTGGTACCGACGGCATGGGCGACCTGCTGGGCGGTCTGTTCGGTCGTCAGCGCCGCCCCGGTGGTGCGGCCGGTGGGAACCGCGGGGTCGGACCGCAACGCGGCGAAGATCTTACGGCCAGCCTGACGCTTGAGTTCGTTGATGCCGCGCATGGGCTCACCACCACGTTGCATCTGACCTCTGACGCATCGTGCACGACCTGCAGCGGTTCCGGGGCTGCGCCCGGCACGCAGCCGCGTCTGTGTGGCGTGTG